>CAZITM010000015.1:16908-27082 GCA_964542205.1 uncultured Candidatus Nitrosotenuis sp. | reverse complement strand
CCGGATATCAGTCACTTCTCAGGTCATGGTAACGAAGATGGCTCTTTGGATTTTATTGATGGACATGGGAACGTTAATAAGATTACAGCCAATGACTTCTCGAGATTATTATCAATCGAGAACACAAGAACCAAAATCCGTTGTATCATCTTAAACGCATGTTATTCAGAAGTACTTGCGTCGGAAATAACAAGATATGTTGATTATGTAGTAGGTGCCTCAGGGAAAGTAATTGACAAGTACGCCATGCAGTTTGCGGTTAAATTCTATAATGGTCTTGGAAACGGTTACGGGATAGAACAAGCATTTTCATTGGCAGAGCTACAAATGAAATATATTGTTAGTACAACACAATCTCCCTTCATATTAAAAAAGCGTAATGGAGTTTAACAACCCTACCTTAGCTAAAAGAATTGTCGACTCGGTCAAGTGTGTGGATTAAATGTAGCACGTGAATGATTTCTCCAGTTATTGTACGAATCCGTAGGTCTGGTTCAAATTTTAGCAAAAGTAAGTAATTATATTGATTAGGATTTATTAGAATTAGAGATTTTTCTGATTAATACCAAAATGATGAAAGGGAGCCCAAAAAAAAGACGACTTGAAGGGGCAAAAATTTCCATACTCTTCATTTTTTAGCCATTCTCTTATATCTTCCAAGCGCACTATGGCATCATCCAACTCTGCAGATCTTACGCTGATTTTATCCAATTTAGACAGATGCTGATCTGTCAATTTAACTAACTCTCCTACATCCACTTGGGAAAGCCATTTTGATGTCTTGTATATTGCACTTGCTGTATCAATGCCATTGTCAAGCATTTGAAAGAATTTTGTGTTAAAAAACAGTGTAGCTATATCGTGAACGGGCCAAAGTGGCGCAATCACCGTTTTTACTCCCATCTGAACCAACATCTCTGCAAACCCAATAGGTTCATCTGAAACTGAATATTGTGTCTTGCCAATCTCACAAACTCCAAACACCACAATATTGGAATTAAATTTATTTCGAGGATCCAAAATATCAAGAATTTCAAAATTTCCATCAGCTAGACTAATGGTGGATCTCCATGGATTTGATTTATTAAAATGGCCATGACAGGAAAGCAGCAAAGAGTCAGGATTCGATAATGATGTCTTCAGAGTCCCAAGATTCACGTTGTTACCAGTTCTTACTTTGTCAGTCTTGGCTGTTAAAAATCCCTCTAATCTAGCAAAAGGTAGAGAATCATCGGGGTCAACTAAGGCAATTCTTGCAAGTGAACCATCACATTTGTTTATAACACGGTCTAACAGTTCGGCCATATCCGAAATGGAGGGAATTATGGTAACTCGCTCAAATAGCTCAAAAAGCCTTTTGCCATCATGTAATTTGCAGTATGCAAGAGGTAAATTTCTTAGCAGTCTATGTGGTATTAAAACTAAATCAGAACCTCCCTGTAGAAGTTGTGGTGATGATTTTTCTAGATATTGGCCCAATTTTTCAAGAACTACATCAAGTTGTATGTTAAAATCGTTTACAAGTTTATTTTCATGCATTAGGTCGAATTTGTCTTTAAGTAATTCCTCGATTTTTTTGTCTAACGGCTCGTAATAATTTTTATAAAAAATATTATAGCTCAAATCATCAAACCAGGTTCCTTCTATTTTATTATCATGAACAGAGAAAATTGCTAATCCATGTATTGATGCAAAAAATGACACGATGAATGTTTTATTTCTTGTGGAAAAGGCTTGAACTTTTTCTACCGCTTTTAGGATGCGTTTATCAGACAAAGCAAGTTCAGCACCTTGTGGATGAGCGTGTAATTTGAACCACGTCAAAAGTCTGCCCTTTGTATGTTCAGCAATAACCAGTGCTTTTTTTGTTGACTCGACATTTTTTTCGTAAAGGTGAATTTGAATCATAAACGAATCGTTGTTTGCCCAAGCCGTCAGCATGCTTTGCCACAGCCTAGGAGATGAACCATGCGTAAGTTGCTTCCTAAGTCTTTGTTTTGCTTCCTCAAAATTGGCAACGGCTTGCTCATACATTTTGACTTTGAAAAAGCCTATCCCAGCATGTGAGTAAAAATGAATTCTGTCTACAGCAAAGAAGTCATCGGTAAAAAATGATTCTGCCGTTTTGAGTTCAACCATAGCGTCTTGCGATTTTCCACTTAAAAAGAAAAGATCTGCGATAAGAACGTGTAGTTGTGATTGGATTTTTTTGCGTTCATTAGTGTTGTCTATTTTATCAGATAATTCCAAAGAATGTCTAAATGCTTGCTTAGCGCCATCAATATCTTCTAACTCTCTACGTGAATTACCAAGGTTCAACCAGATTGCTGCGGCAATTGTGCTATCCTCAAATATCTTGCTATTTTTTGAAATTAATGATTCCTGAATTACGATGGCTTCTTCATGTTTCCCTTGTTCTGACAAACTAGATGCTAAAGCAAAAGATATCATGTCATGTTGTTTCTCAGTAAAGTTTTCATTATTAAGAAGACCACGAGCTAATTCCTCAGATTCTTGAGCAAGACGGAACATGGAATATATATTGCATAGACTAATTCCACTATCAAAAATTAGATCAAGATCATTAATTTTTTTTGCCACATTGTGCAATAATTCTAGTTCTTCTAAAGCCTTATTCTGTCCAGCAAATGAGGTGACAACTGGGATGAATTCAAGCATATATCGAATCATGTCTCCAATTTGAAGCTTTAAAAGTTCCACATCGAATGCGTTGTTCGCATTCTCTTTAAGCTCAAGTGCTTTTAGGTAGTAAGAAAGTGCTGTGACTAAGTTTGTATCTCCTGGATACTGAGTGGTAGCATAAGTTGAACCCAAAGATAGTAGAATGTCTGCATGAATATCAGGATTGATGGCAATCGCCAAATTTTCTATTATTTCCAAGCCGCGTCTTGCGGCAGTTCTAGCTCTTTTTCTTTTTACCTGATCATTACTACTAGCACCCAAAAGGAATGAAGAACAGTCTACTAGAAACTGTAAGTGCGTTTCAGTAGCGGTTATTTGTAATTGTACATCATCAATTTCATTTGAAACAATGCGTAAGAGATCAGTAATATAATCCAGAGAATCTGTGAGGGGTGCATCCACACATTCCATAAGAGCCTCTTTTATGGCACTAGAATTCACCTTGCCCTGCTTTACAAGTTCTACTGCCTTTCTACAATAATTATCAAAAATAGGATCATCTACACAGTAGATCTTACCGGAAGGAGGAATTGTATGTCCATAATATGCCGTCCTTGGTTCTTTTTTCAGCCTAGTTAAGAGTTCATCAAATTCAAAATGTATTGCCATGTTATTCTCTAATCAAAAATTAATAATAAAGTTTCATAGGATCTCATGAAATGGATTCTTAGCACCTTTAGTACCGGCTGAAGTGAAATTCGATTGATTCAGAATGACGGCACCCGAATCTATCCTCTCAAATTGTCTCAGGTAAATTAACGCTGTTCATAATCGCCCCACGAAGATCATCATTTGGTAAATTCACCTGGATGAAAATTTATAGGAGTCTAATAAGACCAAATTGTTCCGCCAATCCTTTGTTTAAACACAGATTTTACAATCTGTGCACATGGAGTTTGGTCTAAATCATATTTTGTAAGTGTGGTATAATGAGACCAATCCTTCTGAAGATTGAAACGCCTCTTTATAAAGATGCACAATATGATCTAACAGATTCTTCCTGCAAACCCCATTTCAGTAGCGGCAAGGCTGGCGATGTCGCAGGTTCTGTTACCGTGATACCAACATGACTTTAAACTACGAATTCATATTATGCATAACTTGAAAATCTATCCTTTGGGCATCAGTTATTCAACTAAGGAATTGTTGTTTGAACCAATTGATGAAAACGACTTTGGTAAAGCGCTTTTTGAAGGACTTCAACAAGTTGGGCCCGGGTTGAGTAATCAAAGCATCGCCATTTCAAAAGGAACCAGTTTCCGTGGGGAATTGGTGGCTGACAATGTTGATCTGAACAATCCTCATGATGCTGGCTGGACGTTTTTGATCAATAGAAGCGACCGCAATAACAGTGCTCTCATCGAAGCAATTCGTCCTTTGGCAGAGTTCAGGGGCATGGAAGATCCAGATTCTCCGCTTTTGTTTGACGCCACATCTGAAGATGACTGGGCAGATTGGATAGAAAATGAATATCAGGCATTAGATTTAGAATCGGAGAAAAAAGCCCCACATTACATACTAATTGTAGGAGATCCGATCAGGGTGCCATTCCATTTTCAGTCAATGTTGGACACCATGGCATCTGTAGGCAGGGTCGATTTTGACAACGAAGAGGATCTTAAGGCTTATGTAAAAAAAATAATTCGCTTGGAAGACAAAGAAAATCCGCCAGTTGTTGCGGCAGAAGCTACCTTTTTTGGCACTAATCACGGATATAATGGTAATTACATTGATCCGACTTTTTTTAGTCACCAGTATATGGTAGAGCCGCTGGCTGATTATGTAAGTCAAGGACTTAGGACCCATTTTGATGTCATACGAATTATGGAAGGCAACGCAACAAAACAAAAGTTTCTCAGTACCCTAAAAACCTCTAAATCTGCATTAATTTACACTGCAAGTCACGGTATGGGTCCATCCGGTATGGATTCCAAAGAGCAAAAAAGAATTACAGGGGCAATCTGTTGCCAGAATTATAGAGAAAAAGACGATGCCGGAGTGATTATGGCTGATGACATCCCAAAGGATACGCCTTTTCTAGAAGGTGCTGTATTTTTCCAGTTTGCCTGTTTTGGATATGGCATTCCCAAAGAAAGTGATTTCGAACATTGGGGACTAGATAACTCTGGAAAATGGAAAATGCCTCAAATTATAGCCAATAATGATTTTATTTCTTCTCTTCCCAAAAAAATGCTGGCAAATCCCAATGGCCCTATAGCATTCATTGGGCATGTAGATACTGCAATGCTGCACGGTTTTGACGATCCAGAATCTCCTTATCCATTAGATGAGCATTGGAGCCCACGCATACTGCCTTTTAAGAAGGCAATTGAAGAGATCCTCGGCGTCAAGTCAGTCGGCGTGGCTATGAACCAGATGAATAGTAGGTATGATTTCGAAAATAATCGCATCAGCCGCATGTACGACAAATTACGAAGAAACAGAGTAGACAATATCACAGAGTTTCAGTTGAACCTCTCAGAGAGGTGGCTTAGCCGCGCCGATGCTCAAAACCATATGGTCTTTGGGGATCCTGCCACCCGTCTTAGGATTACCACGTCTGATGGATTCGTGGCAAAGTGATTCTCCTTTAATTTTAGGTAATGCCTAGTCATTTGGATCACGATTTTATTAACAATTCTGCCAGCAATGGAAACAGATCCTCCTCTTTGTTGTTGAATCTGAATTCTATCTCTTTTAGGTATAGCTGAAAGTACTGCCTTGGAACACCACGGTAATGATACAACCATATGTTGGCATAGCTTCAAAATCCTTCAATGCCACTGATGTGAGCGTCATCTCCGACATATTCTTCCATCCCATGAGATACAACCTTGAGCTTGCATCTCATGTCCAGTGATGCGTATGCTGTGTAATCGTCTGTATAGTACAGCGAGCCTTTCTTGGTATATTTTTTGATAAGCAGCATCAATGTATCATATTTTCTGTCAGGTACTGGAGACATCATGACTCGTCCGTTTCTCTGGTATATTCCAAAAACCAGTGTCTTTCCTTCGGCTCTCCAACCACGTTTTCCTTTACGATGACCACCAAACAATGCCTACTCCATTTCCAGTTTGCCAGCCAGTTTCAGATCTACAATTGACGAATCTAGCTCGATTTCCGAAACACCCTAAATGTATGTTGTACTGTTGCCAGATTTATCCCAGCATGAAACCTAGTTCTGTATGCAGGCACTCCCAGTGAGAACAAATAGAGCATGGGGGACGTTATGTTTGGAGCAATCCTAATCTTTGCAAGACATATTCCTGTGAAATCATCAAACTTGTATCTGCATCTTTTGCACCGGTATCTGTTTTCAATACGATATATGCATCGATGCTGCATCTTGGGTAGTTCTTTTTCCCTCCCATCTCATGTAACAAAAATAGCCCTACTTTTTGTCACACTCCCAGCCAGTTTTACTGGATTTATGTCAGGCACGAATTAGGCATGAATGATAAGCAAAGTATTCCTTATTTGTTTGTCCAACTAACTGGGTATTACTTAATTTTATACATTGCTAATTTGTTGCCATCTAATGTGAGGTTTGGAATGATCTAAGTAGTGTTGAATCAAGGCTGGGCGTGTTTTCTCCCATAACCTTGTCATGATTTTTTCCACAAGATCACCCAGTTTAACTGGGAGTTCACCAAAGCGGTGTTTCATAATCTCACGAAGAACATCTCTTCGTTCTTTTGCAGGCGGATGTGTGCCAAGTGGACCATCTTCTCTCCCACCACGCCAGTACCAATCATCACTCCCAGTACGAAGAATACATAACCCTTTTTCAATTATTTCGTCACAACAGAAGAATAATTCAACACCCCAGTAGCCAAGCGAAAAGTCACATCCTCGTATTTTCATTGCACCAAGAGACAGAAACAAGCCGACAAAATCGGCCTCAAATTCTTGTTCGTGTTTATACAACAATACTTCAGTATCATCATCAAGGAAAGCAGCCCTTGAATGTGTTTTGTGGCCTACGTGGCCAAGAAGTATATGCGCATATTCATGACCAAGAATGAAGATTTCCATAGAATCAAGAAGTCTTCTCACAACTTGTTCATAAGGAAACACAACTAAGTATCTAGGGGCGCGACCTGGCGTTCCATCAATTAGATAACCAAAAACTAATTCTTGGAAGCGCATCAAGAGTTGTTTATCGTTTTCAATTTTTTTCATGATTTCATTTTCGTCCATATTGAAACTAAATTGTTCCTCTTTTTCATTAATAATCATGCAGCTTGCAACAATTTTGCTCATTAACAGGCAGTATGTAAAAAGTTCTGATTCGAATACAATCAAAAAATCATCGCTTTTAGGAATCACAATCGACATGGCATTAACTGTACCCAACGGCATGATGCCAAAAATCACCTCGGATTTTTGTGCAGGAAAATTTTCTAAACACCGTTTTAATTTTCCTTCTGGAATGTTCTGCCAGTATTTTGTTCCTTCTTCTATGTCGTTTGAATAACGTTGTAACATATCTTGGTAGAATGGATCTTCGTATTTTGTGAGTAATGGACGATTCAACACTAACTCAAAGTTCTTCATGAATGATTTTTTATACTGCTTGAATTCTTCTGAACTTGAAATCTTTTCTTTCTGTTTTAATATTTCGTCACGTATTTCAATACGCATGTCCTTGAGTTTTTTGGCAATTTCATCAGGGTCGATGCCAACACGCAAGTAAGCTGATCTTTGTATTTTTTCTAAATATTGTACTGCCATGGTCTTGTTCAAATTTTCACGATCTCAAGCGATGTTACTGAATTTATTCGCTAAAAACATTTCCAAAAAATATTATTAGGAATCAACAAGCCACAAAAAAATCTTGAGCACATCATAATGTTCATCATAAAACAGTAAAATTCTAGGATCTTCTCTACTAGAAATATTTTTTATAGCCGATTTCTTTTTACAGCTTCAATGCGCTAGCCTCTAGTAATTCTAATGGTGGTTCTCCAAGTGACACCAATTCTTTCTGTATCTGCCCGACTCAACATCTGTTTCATCTACGAGTGATGGATTGTTAGTCTTACTCCATCTAGGTAGGAAGTATTACTGTTTTTTATGTTGTATTTCTGTTTCATGTTGTTTGTACAAATAACTCTGCTGCTTGCATTGCAAATCAAAAAGTGAAATTGAATTGGTCTTACCATCAAACACGTATCATTTACATATCTAATAGGGCAGCATTGCATTATCCTAGCAAATCTGGCATATAGTTTTAATTGTCAAACCACGGATGTTGAATAAGTTAAAAGAGATGAGTTTAGATTCTGTTTAATTGATAATTATCAAAAACACATTGATCAATTTTAAATAGCATGGTATGAAAAAGTCAAACATTGAAGATAGTGACATCGGCTACAAATGGTTCTAAAAAAGAATCAACACTCGAATCAACACTCAGTCCTATCGATTTTAATGATTTCCGTGATGCCGTTCTTAAGGGGCTAAAACAAAAAGAAGTAGAAAAACTACCCAAACCGAGTGCCATAGGAACGGCTTATAGATCACTGGATGAGGTAACGCCCGCTGCCGACCACAATCCAAAGGCGGTTGGCTGGAATTTTCTAATCAATAGAAATGATCCTTACCGCGATGAAATAATCAATGCAGTGCGCCCATTGGCAGAACACCGTGGATTAAAGGCAGAACACAAACCATTCTATTTTGACGATGAACCACAAGAAGAATGGGAGCGCCTGTTAAACGACTACATGGAAGTTGCAAAATACATATTGATAATCGGCAGTCCAAGCCAAGTTCCATTAAAATTCCAATCTTATCTAAGTACGCTGCTCTTTGTTGGAAGAATTGATTTTGATTACAACATTGAAAATTTGAAAGAATATGTTCAAAAGGTTATCAGAATAGAAAAAAGTGATGAAACCTTTGTAAACAAAGAAGTAATGTTTTTTGCTACCAATCATGTAACGCCTAGAGGAGGATGCCCCGATCCGACATTTTACAAGTACTTCCACATGGAACAACCATTGGCCATAAAGGTGAGAGAAACAGAATCAAAAGGAGAGTACTTTAAAGCAATTGAGGATCTCGTAGAAGAAAAAGCTACAAAGGAAAAACTTTTGGCTGCGGTAAAAACGTCAAAACCATGCATCCTCAATGTTACAAGCCAAGGCCTAAGTCTTCCGAACGAAAGTGAACAGCTCCAAAAACAGCTCACAGGTGCAATTCGTTGTCACGGTGATCTTGCCGATGACTTTGAAAAATGGCTGTTTACAGCAGACGATATTAACTATGACCAACCGTTTCTTGAAGGAGGTATTTTCATTGAACATGCGGACTGTGGCTATGGGGCACTAGCTCAAAGTAGTTATGCCTGGTTAGAAGACTTGGGAAAATTGGGTTTTCCATCAAAGTTTGCAGAAGAAGATTTTATTTCGGCCATACCAAAAAAACTGATTTTCCATCCAAAGGGACCCCTTGCCTTCATAGGCCATGTCGATATAGCGCTATTCCTTAGCACCCAGGACGGGGAGGCCTTCGTTGAGGAACACTGGAAAAAGCGAGTCGCGCCAATTTCTGATGCGTTAGTTGAGATGATGCATGCCATGCCTGTCGGGTATGCACTAAAGCCCCTGAACGCGTTACGTTCCATACTAAATAGTGAAATTATAAGAATGCAAAACACGCAACCAGAGGATCCGACTGAAGATGAATTCTCTAAAGACATCATAGACAGGCGTCTGAGGAACACCGAGGCTGAAAACTATATGATTTTTGGCGACCCTGCCACACATGTATAAAATATGACACACATGTAGTACTTTGGTGCCAATAAATCATGCTGCCAACATAATACTTGAGCAATCATACGATATACATCGATACAAAAAAGTTAAAAATTCATATCCTAATGAGAGTACGATTGGTAATCGAATATCGAATTCATCCTTCAGTTGGTGTTGCCAGGGTTGGAAACAGTACCAAGTTTTATCTGCCGCCCACAACAATTGGTGGACGACCAATTGAATGTGATCAGGCGTATGGTGACGAGACGGATAGCGGCAAACCAAAATACGTAAAAAAATTCAAAGATGAACACAAAAAAGTAAAAAGGCAGGCCGCAAAATTTGCGGTCTACAAACATGACACAGACAATAATAGTGTAGAACTAGTCAATCTTACTAATCAAAATCAAATCAAAAGTGTAAAATGGACAGTACACCTTGCAAACAAAAAGGCAGCTTGGTACCACTTTGACCTGTTTAAGGGGGACCTCTTGATAGACCCTGAAAATACATATGAGAAACGCCATGTAGAAAAGAGAAACCCAGACATCGATGACGAAAAACGGCAAAAGCTTATAATTGATTTTGGTCCTCGTACGCTGACATCGCCAAAGTCCAGAAAACCATTCAAGTACTGTAATGTGCCACCAGGATACAAACACTCTCATTTTCCACTCTACAAAAATAGTAGTGCTTCACCCAAA
>CAZITM010000015.1:0-16898 GCA_964542205.1 uncultured Candidatus Nitrosotenuis sp. | reverse complement strand
GGCCAATTCGTTACCTAGGTGAGGCCATAACCAACTCAAAAAATGAACTTCTTGTCTTGGGAGGGTACGGCCTTGCAGGTGGTGATGATGAGTATAGCACCTTTGCGGGTGGAAATGGTTGGTATGACGACATATCAGATGGCCCTGTTGTCTGCGAAATAGAGTTAACAGAGAATGCAATCAAAAATCTAGATGGCAAGAGTCAACTGAAAGACGGCAAGATTACACTAGATGCATGGGTTATCGTCGCGCCGCCAAAGTTTGCCCCCGAACTCGTAAACATTACAACACTTGACGACATAATGCTTGATGTGGCTGTAAGACACCTCAATGCCAAGCCGGAGATATTCAATGGTAGGAATTGGGGCAGGTACCCTGCAAATTATCACCGTGACATTAAGCCCATAGTAAAAAGAATGGGCCACTACAGGTGGGTTGCAAACATCCCGTCAATGATGGATTTCTGTATGCCGTCATTTGACATGGAAAACGAGAAATCTGAGGCCTACGACAAGCGTAAAAAGTACTACGATTACTTTAGAAAACCTGCAGATGCAGAATGGCAACGTGGTGGAAAGGCCGATCGGCTCTTTTCAGGCAAGGGTGAGGAGGATGATTATATCAATGGCATTCCTTTAATGCCACTTAACGCAGGTTCTAATGCAGTCAATAATGAAATCATTGACAAGTTTGTGGAACTCTCAAGGACGCAGCACTACTTTTTAGAACAGTGGGCAGAGGGTAATTTTAACAAAGACGAGCCGACGGAGATCATTCCAGGCATGATTCCTCTTGATCATGCAGATGTTGGTAACTGTGTGGGGGCCCCAATGTGCCCGGGGGTTGAGGTAACATGGAGTATCAGAAACCCGTCCATTTACTCTGGCCCATTCCGTATTAAACATAGAAAAAAGATTACTGATTATTATGATTCTGGTTTGGAACCCCTCTATGATGAAACCAAACCTTTGGAGCAAAAAAATGAAGGTCAGGGATGTGAGCCGGGAGATCTTACAAAACGTATGGCGTGCCCTTGGCAGTCAGATCTTTTTGAATGCAACATACAGCACATCAACTTTACAGACAAAAATAAAAATGCAACTACCCGATTGGAGCTTGAAGAGCCTCCCACATATCATGCATATTGGTGGCCTCCTCAAGCTCCATGGGATGTGATTTTGGGTGTAACAGATCCGAACCCGGCGGTAACAGATCTACAATCAAAAAAACAAAAAGTCATCGAGGAGTTATCAGCAGCTGGGGCGTCTGCAGGGCAGCAGGTCAACTACATACGTGGAATCCAGAATCACATTCAAATGGTTTATGCATGGAGTTATCTAGGATTTATTGTAAACCAAAATGAGGAAGATGACAGAGACGAATATCCATATTTTGTGGAAAAAGAACGTAACCATGACGAGTTTGGAGTAGTAGGATTGGCTGCTAACAATAAAATCAACATCGTCGACCCAGAAAATACCAGATTTATTCCGGGGTATTACCTGAAAAAAGACATTGTCGAATTTACCAAAAGTGAGGAATAATTCCAAACTTTTTGACGTCTTGATAATAGGAGGTGGCCCTGCAGGCTGCGCTGCTGCACTCACCCTACTCAACCAAACTTCGCTTGAGGTAGGGGTAATCGAGTCTACAGACTATTCCAACATGCGTGTAGGGGAGTCTGTCTCACCAAGTATTCGTCCGCTGATGAGATATCTTGGAATCGAAAACGAGTTTTTGGCTGGGAACCACATAACGTCGCAAGGGTTAGATGCAGCGTGGGGGAGTTCAAAAATACTTTCTAGAGATTACTTTTTTACTGTAGAGGGGAATGGGTGGAACCTCGATCGACAAATGTTTGACAGTATGCTGGCAGAGTCGGTCAAAAAAAGAAATGGATCTCTGTTTACCTCCACCAAAATCAGCCGACAAAATAAAAATAATGAAGTGTGGGATTTGGTCGCAACAAGATCCAATGACACCAAAATCCGGCTACAGGCAAACTTTGTGATAGACGCTAGCGGTAAAAAGGCATCCTTTGCCAGAAACCTTGGGGCAAAATGGAGAGTTCTCGATTATCTAGTAGGTATTGCAACAATGTATGATATTCCAGTATGCAATGAAATCTCGTCCACCTTGATAGAATCCACATCAGAGGGTTGGTGGTATTCCACACCCATTCCAAACAACAAACGCATAGTGGCCTTTATGACAGATAGTGACATAGCTAGAAAAATAAAAATACAAAAACTTGCAATATGGAATCTTTTCCTCAAAAAAACGCTCCACATTCGCAAAACAATAGATGGTGCAAGACTGTTTTTCACACCAAAAATTTTTCCGGCATATTCACAAATAATCAAAAAATCAAATCCATCTGGCTGGGTTCCTGCAGGCGATGCTATTGCCTCTTTTGATCCTCTCTCCTCAATAGGCATAGGGCACGCCATTGTATCTGGAATCGAAGCTGCGCGTGTTGCCTACAACACCATAAAATCCGACGGCCGACTCTTATCGCAGTATCTTGACAACGCAATTGCGAACTTTGATCAATACGTCAACAACAGAAAGCATTTTTACGGATACGAAAAACGCTGGAAGGAAAACCCGTTCTGGAAGCGAAGGCAGTAAATGGCTTTGACCAGAAGATATGAAAATAATAATTGTGAATAGATGGTTTTCCTAAAAGACGTTAAATAAGGCGTTTCATTCCAATATGGCATGGAACGTTCTGGGGAAAAACTGGAATTGGGCGTTAATTATTATGTGATTGCAGGTATCTTCATTTCGGTTTTATTCTTTATCCTTGCAAATGCCTTGGAGCCACAAGTCAACGAGCAGTTGGACTTTTTTGAGCTAATTTTCATATTGGCTTATGCGTCGCCAGCAGTCTTTAGTTTTGTAATTGCAAAAAGGTACTGGCCATCAAAGGTATTTGGAAAGGCGTACCTTTCATTGGGTATTGCGTATTCGTTAACTGCAATAGGCGCATCACTTTTTGACTATTTCCAAATGACAGGCATTGAGAATCCATACCCATACTGGCCGGATATCTTCTTTGCCGCGTTTTACCCCTTTGCGATTTATCACCTTAGGACAAACATCAATTTTATTCGGGGGGCGCAGAAACCAAGGCTGAAAAAGAACCAAGTGGTGTTGCTAATCATCATTCCTCTTGGAGTTACGCTGTTTTACGCATATGGAGCGTGGGTGTATGATCCGTCTCTTGGCTTATTTGATCTAGACAAAGCCCGCAATACAGAATCCTATGTGGATGACACGCCTATCAAATTAGTTCCAAGAATACTTACTTTGACGGCATCTGAGCGAATAGAGCATGATCAAGAGTTCATTAACGGCTATTTGGTTGGCATTTACTTTACTGCTGCCACTTCCCTTACCTTCGCATGGACCATCATAGGTGCCCAGGTTTTTCGGGGCTCCGTACTAGGGCTGCCTTGGGGAATGCTTCTTGTCGGGATTGGTCTAAATACGGTAGCTGATGTAAGTTACTATTATACCTCAATTCAAGGGTACGACAGATCAAACGCGATAATTGGGTTGTGGGTTCTTGGCTGCATGATGGTAAATTACGCTTTATATATGCATAAAAAACAAATCTAGCAGTTTCAACTCAGGGCCTTAGCTTAATTAAAATCTTAAAGATGCTGCTTTCTTCTAAAACGTGTTCTTTTAACAAAACTTGGATTGACTCGCTCTCGCCCCCAAGCTCGATTCTCACTCTTTCAAGCAAGGCAGTGTACGTGCTGACTGTTTTTCCGTCGCTTGTTTTTGTAGAGCCGGCCTCAGTCAGGAGCCCATTTTCAACTAGTTCGCTGATTATGCGATATCCTGATGACTTTGGGATTTTGCATTCTTCAAGGATTTCAAGAATTACGTTGGGCGACTTGAGCGCTGTATTCAAAATCAACCTTTTTTCTCTATCCCCATACGAATCTAAGATGAGATTTGCGAGATCCTTATTTTGAATTGTAAACCATTGCCTGCCTTTGGTAGACGCGTTAAGTGATATGAGCTGTTCTTTGAGCTCTTCTTCCATGGTGTCGGCAGCAGTTCCAAAAAACTCGCGCAGTGTGGCATCAAAGATATGAAAATCCTTTACGGCCTCGGCAATGCCAATTCCGTACCTCGTCTGTAGCCTCTGCTCAATTTTTTTTAAAGTCTGCTCACCAAGCTTTTTCTTGATTATTGATTCAAGTGCCTGTGAGAGCAGCTTGTCTAGGGCGCTCACTCTTGTTTCGTGAAGGAGCTGGTTTATAACCATATCTCTATATTGGGAATAATCGCTTTTAACTATTGTGTGTATTGAGATGTTTTTCTCTACAATTAGAGAAATCTTTATTGATTCTAATTATAATTCTTATTTTATGGAATATTATGTAAATACTTATATAGTATATAATAAAGTAGCCAACAACTTTATTTATTATGCATACATTAATCTCAAATATGGGAATAACATCCATAAACTCTGGTACTGAAGAAGAAGACATTACCATAATTGAGAATGACGGATCAAACTTTTCCACTCAAGATGAGGAAAATCTGTCTTTTGTTGAGAGTTCTTCGAAATGCTGCGTAGGAATCGTCGATATTGTAGGTTCAACAAAGACGACTGCAAGTCTATCGCACTCAAAGATTGGCGTGTATTATAGCATATTTTTTAACAGCATGATACCGATTATAAAAAAATTCGGCGGAATTGTAGTCAAAAACGGCGGCGACAGTCTGCTGTATTATTTCCAAGGTACGCCAGGGAATGAAAAAATAGTGTTTTTGCGATGCCTTGAATGTAGTCTGGCGATGATAGGGACACGCTGCACCATCAACACAAAACTGTACCAAGAGAAAATTCCACCACTCTCGTTCCGAGTTAGCGCAGATTATGGTAAAGTGACACTGGCAAAATCCTCAGGTTTGTCATACCACGACATATTTGGAACGCCGGTTAACATTTGCTCAAAAATAAACAGCAAAGCCCAGCCAAACACCATAGTGATCGGCGGCGACTTGTATCATGCAATCAAAAATCTGCCAGGCTACAGCTTCCGCGAGGTGCAAGGATATTCGGTCGGATTCAAGTTCCAGTATCCTGTCTACAGCGTTATTCGCGATGAGCACCAGTGCAAATCAATTGTAGAAGCTGCAATAGAGCGATCACTACTTAACATGGGCACATTGGTACTGGACACCACGTCAAGCCATCTTTTCAACAAGTACAATTGTCTAATCTCCACATGCTATGAAAAACCAGAATACCTAAAAAACACACTGATGGATATGTTCGGAAACGCTCACATAGAAATAGTAGAGACGATAAGGAGCAATCTCGGAGACCACATACAGCAAAAACCAATCATGGACTTTGCGGAAAGATTGAGCAAGTAAATCCACTTAAGTTAAAAAATAAAAAATGATGGTTATTTCTTTTTAGTGAGAAGTTGGATAAGCACGTTATATATGCCTGAAAGATCACCGTTGAGATTTGATGTTTCCTCGTTCCATCCTTTCAGGTCACCCTTTTTTGCTCAAGCATCTCTTTCCTGCCAGGCATTGCCGCCATCACATCACCTATTGCAACAAATCTTTCTTCTAATTCCCTGCCCCAGTGATCTGTATTTTGCAGTTCTGTTACCACCATGAGCATTTTTTGGATCTGATTGTCTCTTGCAATTCCAAGTTTTGGTTTATCCTTGCAAAGATTGCAATGATTCCGCCTGCCAGTGCTGTTATCGTAGTGACTATCCCAGCAATGGTCGTCAGGAGTTCGTTTAGAACTTGCGTCGCGGTAGTAACGTCTTGTGCATATACTGCTTGTGCAGCAATTACTCCAGCAAACCCCACTACAAATATACTGCAAGATCCCTACTAGAAGATGTATGAATTGATTGCATTTATTACCTGTACATAGCAGATGAAATAGAAAACCTTTGTCGTGTAGATGCCGTATTTGTAATGCCGAGTGCGCTATGTACTTGAGTTCTGTTTAGCGCTTGCGATTCTGTCTTTAACTTGGTTGTAGATTTCCGCATCTACTGGTATGATGCTTTTTTTAGCAAGCTCGTTTTGCAGTGCTTTTGGCAAATGCATGGTCGGATATGGGTTTCCCCCATTTCCGTGAGTAATCCAATTTGTTATTGCTGGCCAGCTGTGCTTTAGTGAGTGATTATCCTCCGGATAAATAGTTGAATACCACCAGATCATAGTGATTGAGTAATTAAAAAAGTCAAGATAATAACGGTAAAAATCTCGTGGAATTTTTTTGTTTTTTATTAGAAACATTATCTGGTCACAAATGTTGATATAGTTGTAAGCATACATGATGGAATCGTCATGGCCTTCCAATTTTGGCTCCTTTTCAAGATGTTCAGCTAGTGTCTGATCCATATTCTTGATGAAATTCAGATAGTGGGACTCGCGAGCTTGCCATAATGTGACTATCAAAAAGCCCATACTTCCAAAGGCAGCAATCACGGTCCCAATTCCAACAAGGATGTTCCAGTCAAATGGAGTTTGTAAAAATACGCCTAACAACTAACTGTCTACATCCCAGAATCATATGAATTAGACATCTTCGCCTGCAAATGTGAACAAAAAGACAAATTCATCTTTAGCCTGATAAAATTTGTGTCTGTATCCTGCCGGGACGTATATTGCCATGCCTGGCGAAACCTTGTAGACCTTTTTTCTGATGCTAAGAAGCGCATGCCCCTTGAGTATGAGGTAGACTTCGGCATTCTTGTGTGATGGTTCATCCTCGTATCCTTGGCCTTTTTTAATCCTCTGAATTCCCATGTAGAGTTTTTTTTCAGTCTTGCCTTTTTTGGTTTTTTTGATCTTGATGAAGGTGTGAAAGTCTTTGTTCTTTCGTCTTAACATCTTTAGGTATTGGTCGGTGTTATGTACAAAAGTTCCTGCCAATGAAATCAAGTTTTTTTTCTAATTAATAAAGATGTTTGTGGTTTGCACCCAATGCACCTTGTATGAGTTTAGGTTCTTGTGTAATGATAAATCGTTTTAAGATCAAAAATAAAAGAAAGTTTTCAAATTATCAAATAATGGAAACAAGGACTAGATCATTTCTAAAGACCATAATTTACAGAGTGGCGGCAGTCATCACAATCACGACGCTTACTTGGATCTACACTGGTGATTTGTACACGGTCACACAGGTTGCAATTGCATACAATATCATTGTGTGGTCGTTTTATTACATACATGAAAGAATCTGGGCCAGAATAAAATGGGGAAGAATTGACTCATAAACAGTTGATAATTTAACCAGAACCAACTTAATATAAAATAATTATTGAGAATATGCATTGCTTTCAAGATATCTCACAGTTATTCTTACAATATCTGTAATTATGATTATTGTAGTTGGTAACACAAACACAGTCATGGTCGAGATCTCTATACCCCAAGACACGTCTGTACCTGGCTGTGAAGCAACAAGCTCCTGTTTTCAGCCCTACCATCAAAATATTGGCAGGTGATGAAGTGACGTGGACAAAGATGGCACATTCAGATAATCCAAATAAGCAGCCTGCTGGAAAAACAAACCCATTCTCTCAAAGCTCGAGCGCAGCTTTGAAGTAAAACGATGTTTAGAGACGGCAAGAATTTATGCAGCAGAACTCCGTTTAACGCTTTCTAGGGTGTTATTATCCCCTTTTTGACTAGAAATGCAATCGCATTTGTGAACTCGTCGTCAGAAATAGAGCCATCTGACCACCAGCATGCGCTGCTTCTAACCCACTGTCGGATTTCTTTGCCGCCAGAGTCTCGTTCTGAGCGTTGAGCTGCGATCATTTGATTATCCATCAAGTATTCAATTCCCCTGAGAAACTCACCATCAGAGATTGATTTTTTGCACCACAGCTCAGCGTTTTCCTTTATCCAAGACGGAATCACGTCTTGCGAGCTCAATGCTATGGGGATCTCTGTCCTTGCAAGTCCATTGCCTCCGAGATTTTCAAAGTGCAGTGTTATTTTGTTTGACGCATCACGTGGTATTGTAAGGGCGATTTTGTTCCATTTGGTATTTTCGCCTGTGCTAGTGCCGCTTGTTTTGTAGAAAACATTTCCGTTTGACTCCATTTCAACATCATAGCTTACCGAGACAGTTTTTTCCAACAGGAATATGTCGTATATCTGGAACGAGATTGTCGTCTCAGATCCGGCGGTAACATGTTTTGGGATAGTGCTCACCGCTATTTTGTACTGGATATTGTCAGTAGTGCCAACCAGTAAGACGTCGTCGGATTTTGGAAACAGTGCAAAATCCATTTTGTCGCCATTCCTAAGTTTTTCATACAGTTTTTCAAGCTCATTCTGATAGAGGAGTATGTGTACAATTCTGTCATCCTTTGGAAAGTCATCAACAGTTATGGTCTGGTTGGAAAGCAAAACCCCGTTTACCGTTACGGCATATTCTGAAACTTGGAGTGTGCCAAAGGTTTTTGGGATTATTACCTCCTGATGCACTACTGAGGTCTGGTTGATGTTTGACACGGTCCATTCAAACGGCATTGAGAAAAGTATGGATTTTGCCTTTGCGTCATAGCCAAGGTTCGTTATGACGTCATAGTACGACACTTGTGTTATGGTCTGCCTTCCAAAGTGCGCGTCATTTACCACAATCTCAGTATAGTCAGGAAACGATATTCCGGATTCGAATGTAACGGGGTCTGCCTTGCCAGAATATCCCTCTGCTTCTAGTATTTTTATTGAAAACTTGTACAGACCGCCGTCTCTAAAGATTTTTCCCCTTGCTTCAAGGGCGTCATTTTTTGTTCCAAGCAGCAAGTCAAGTATGTTATCCTGCGATTTTTCATTGGTGGTGATTTTTTCAGACTCGTCTGGAATCAATTCAAGTGTCAGTATCCCATTGTTTGAATCATAAATCCTTTCAAAGAGTGTGTTACCGTTTTTTATCATCGTTATCTGGTATTTTACGTCGCGCAGCGTGATTCCGGTACTTGTATCAAACAGAAAAAAGTTGAGCTGTCTTTTTCCAGTATTGTCGGTCTTGGAGTTTACCTCCATTGCCACCTTCTTGTCGCCAAGAAGCTGGGGCGGAAGCGTCTCATATCCCACGCCATGCCCAAACGAGGAAGAAAAAACTGCGGTCGCAAGGATGCCGACAAGGACAATAAACAAAAACGTGTGCCGCATCATCTCAGATCTTTGCTGGCGTCATAAAATAAAAAATGAGAATCACCCCAGCGCACGCGAGTGCTTGTGCGTATGGGGTCTTTCGCCTGGGAACTTGCGTCGCATGTGGGCAGATGGCCTTCCATAAAGAAGCTCCAAGAACCATGCCTCGTGCTCTATTTCTTCTCGTAGTATGTCTTTTGCCACATCGTATGTTGCAGGATCCTTGCCGTGCGTCATTTGACAGATTTTGTTCCAGTTGACTATGGCCCCTTGTTCTGCTTTGAGGCATTTTTCCATTATCGCCCGGATGTCAGTTTTGTTTGGCGGCAGTTGCAAAAACTCACAGCCAGACATTTTTATGAACTCTATTGCGTCGTTTGGCAGGCTGCCTCCAAGCTCGTATATTCTTGACAGGCACGACTCAAAGTGGCTCAGATCCTCAAGCCTTGCATCTTCGATTACGCCCTTTATTCCCTCGCCTTCAATTCCAGTGCAGTGCATTCGGAGGTTTGTGAAATAATAATAGGCGGTAAACTCGACAGACGCGTTGTAGACCAAGAGCCGTATGAGTTCGTCAATATCCACGCCGTTTTGCTTTAGGACATTTACACCAACTACGTTAGGTTCGGTTTGCTTACCCATATGGGTTTGAGAAAATTACAAGATAAAAATTAACTGATCTTGCGCTAATAATGGAACACGGTGTCGCCGATTGTCTTTTTCCAATCTGCGCGAATCCCAGGCCTTCCTTTTAGTTTTTCAAGATAGTTAAACGCAGACAGTCCCGCCGCCGCACCGTCCCCGCAGGCAGCTACGATCTGCTTGTATGGGATGTTGGTTGCATCCCCTGCCGCAAATATCGCCGGATGCGATGTCTTTCCGCCGTCGCTCACTTCGATTTCGCCCTTTGTGTTTATTTGTACGAGGTGCTTTACAAAATCCAGATTTATTTTAGAGCCCATCTCGATAAAGAGCCCGTCGACGTTTATTGTCTTTTCCGCGCCAGAGTTGTCAAGCAGCGTGATTTGTTGTAGCGAGTTGCTCCCAGTGATTGACTTGATGGAGGTGTTTGGCACAAGCTCGACGTTTTCTTTTTTCTTGATTGCCTCTATCATGTCCTTGTCACCGCCCAGCCCACCTCCTTTGTATATCACATAGACCTTTGTTGCCATGCGAGAAAGCAATATTCCCGATTCCAGCAGATATCCACCCACGCCCACCGTAGCAGTTGTGCGCCCCTGGTAAAACGGCGCATCGCATTTTGTGCAATAGTGAACGCCCTTGTTTGCAAACTGGCTCTCGTTTTCAAGGCCCAAGTTGTTTGGAACCTTTCCAGGTGCAAGAACAACTGCCTTTGATAGATATTCGGAGCGGGATGTCTTTACTTTGAGTCCGGTTTCGGTTTCATCTATTTTTTCTACCGTGTCGTATGTGATCTCCCCGCCAAGCACCAGATACTGGTTTTCCAGTGTCTTTGCCAGAAGTGGGCCGCTTGACATCATCATACCCGGATAGTTCTCGAGTTTAGGAATGAGGTTGAGCTGTCCACCGAGATCCTTGGATATGACAAGGCATGATGCCCTTTGTCTTGCAATGAAAATTCCAGCAGACAGGCCTGCAGGACCTGCCCCCACTACGATCACTTCGTATTCCTGGGTCAATTATTTCACTGATATGAGCGACGTTAAGTTGTTGATGCCGTCTATGTTGTGCAAGTTGACGTCTATTGCATTTTTTATTTCTTGCATGTTGGAAGATTCTAATATCACCAAAATATCATAGATGCCGTAAACCGTCTTTACCTCCTTGACGGCCGGTACTTTTTTTGCCTGCTCGATTATGCTTTTTTGCTGCTTATAGTCGACGTTCATTAAAACATAGGCCTCATTCATAAAATAGCCCCCACATCCATGATAAAAAAAGTTACCTACGCATTTTGTGGCGCAGCAACTCGTTTAATTATTAAATTTGTGATTGTGATTTCATATGAAAATATCGGCGTTTGCCATAATTGCGTGTGTCGTGCTTTCTGGCACCAATGTCATTGCCGAGACCGGCTATCTGACAAAAAACGACATTGCATACTGCGAGGAAAACTACGGGCAGTACAAGTTTCTTGGCGACTACCAGTTTTTAGAGCGCGAAAGGCGTACGATTGAGGCGCGCGTATGCGTTCATCTGTATAATGATCCGATATGGGATTATTCGGGGAGCTAGCCCAGAAGGACGAGATCAGTTCATAGCAAATCAAAGTAATAATGAGTCTGGCAAGCAAGCTAAAGTCTGCAATATTTGAGAATTATTTTCCGTTTTTTGGCACGACCTGAATCACTTGGAAAAGATCATGCCACTCAGATTTTCTTCGAAGATAATCAGCCAAGCGTGTTTTTGATGTACTAGACAGAGATGGGGTTGAAGATCATGTAGACATTATACGAAATCTTTTTCCCCAGCGCAGGCTGTTCATACACGATGTATTGCTTTAGGGCCGATGGTTTACTGCTATGCAAAAGGATGACGCGTACACTAGTCTGGAGCGAATGGAAAACAGATCGCCCAAGTCCATGAGAGGGTGTCCTGATTTCTGTTTGAGGAAGTATTACCACAGGTGGACTATGACATGCAGTTAGTCATCATGATTATTCTAGTTCAGTTACAAGGTTTATCAAGAGATGCCCTTCGATTTCTTTGGCCCTAATTTCGAACTCGGTTCCTACTTTAAGACGGTATAGTGTCGTGATCGATTTCGGTATTTCTACTGCAAGCTTGTTTTCGCAGCCTTCCAACAATACCCTTGCCATACATATTTTTCTTTTAGTAGCATATTAAGAGTATGGCATAATGATATACTGTACACATGTATACAATATGTTGCAGCGCATACAGCATGATTATTAATAAATGCGTAGTAATCTAAACAGTTGTCTGAAAAAAAATCCAGCATTCTTTCTGTTCGTATACATGATGCTATAAAGAAAAAACTGATCGTTGAAAGTGAGCTTGAAGGCGTCAACATGAACACTCTGATCAGCAAAATCCTTACAGATCACGTAGAATGGGACAAATTTGCTGAAGACATTGGTTTTGTATCAGTCACAAAGCCATTCCTAAGAGCCATTCTTGAGGCACTAGATGAAGATGTGATAAAGCACGTTGCCATTACAGCCTGTAGAAGTGCGTTTAAAGACGCGGTGATTTATACCCGAGGCGCACTCACTTATGAAAATGTCATCACCACATTGGATCTGTGGCTTTCCTCATCACACATAATGTTCAGACATGTGAAAAAGGACACTGAAAAATACATCATCCAGCACGAGCTCGGGGAAAGGGGGGCTGTTTATTTTAGCACATTTATCAATGCCGTACTAAATGACATAGGCTACAGAACAACAAACGAAGTTAACACACAACAAAATATCGTTTTTGAGATTGAAAGGGCAGATTCCCAGTAGGTTTGGCCCTCACATATTAAAAGTCGACCATTGGCTCGTGTTGTGTCAAGGGCAGAATGATGTGGATTTGTGTTCCAGTTCCAGGTCCGTTTGACTCTGCCCAGATCTTTCCGCCATGCATTTCAACAATTCCTTTGCATACAGCAAGACCGAGTCCCGTTCCGCTGTGTTCCCTTGTTGTTCCACTATCAATCTGATAGAACTTTACAAATATTTTGCTGAGTTTGTCCTTTACTATTCCGATACCGTTATCCCTCACAATAATTTTTACCGAGTCGCCAGAAATGTACGCCCTTATCTGAATTCTGCCACTTTCTTTTGGACAAAAGTCGATCGCGTTAGATATGAGATTGGCTAGAACCTGCTCGATTCTTGCTTGATCACAAAAGCAGGTGATCTTTTCTGTACAGTCTGCCGTAAGTTGGATTCCTTTTGTTATGGCAATCGGCTCCATTTTTACGATCATGTTTTTTATTATTTCTCCAATGTTGTAGAGTCTCTTGTCCAATTTCAGATGGCCCATCTCGATTTTTTGCACATCTAAAAGATCCGAGATCATTTTCTGGAGCAGATGTGAGCTTGTCCTTACTATGTTAAGACGTTTTTTTTGTTCAGTTGTGAGATTTCCCAGTCTCTCTGACAGCAATAGTTCTGTATAGCTGATGATTGGGACTAGAGGGGTTTTTAGTTCATGGGTTATCATAGCGACAAACTCGTCTTTTGCTGTCGTCAGTCTGAGCATTTTTTCCAGAGTTGCTTTAACCTTTTTTTCGCTTTCCTCGATTTTCTTTCTTGCTTCGCATATCTCTGAAATGTCTTTGATAACAGTATTGCTGCCAATCAGATTTCCAATATTGTCATACAGATTGTTTGCACTCAAAAGTACTGGGAATGTTGTCCCGTCCTTTCTTTTTAGCCACAGTTCGTGGTTTTCTATGATTCCGTTTTTCTTCCATTCTTCAAACACAGATTTCAGTTCTGGAATGTATTTTTCATCGACGTGGTCAAAGACGGATTTGCCAATGACTTCACTTTTTGAATAGCCAAGATGTTTTGCGTATGAGGTGTTGCAGTCAAGTATGATTCCGTCTTTGTTGACAGTCCTGTACATTTCCACTGAACTTTCATACAAGGTTCTATATCTTGACTCGCTGTTAGCAACCCGTTCAAGTGTAGCCGTGATTTCACGCGAGAGGCTTTTGTAGCTCTCTGCATATTTGGTTTTTTCTATAAACAATCTTTCGTTTTCTTTGATTTGTATCTGAAGGGCATCTCGTTCTAATTCCAACTCGCGTGTTCTTTTTTTAACAAGCCCGATCATGTTTTTGTTTACAAATAACGCAATCAATGAAAACGAGGCCAGTGATCCGCTAATTACATAATAGTTAAAGTCCAGCAATGCGCTATTCGTGCCTGAATTGTAAACATTGAATGCCAATAGCACTACTACCACTGTGATTATTGTTATGACTGAGATTGGGATTAGCAGTTTTGTGGTTGGCTCAAAATCAACCGAGTTTACAACTTGGTTGTCTTCAACATAGACATGGTTTGTGTACGCGTCCTTTTTTACAATTTGCCGGAATCGCAAAACCCCAAAGACAAGCAACACATACCCACAAAACCACCCCACATCGATAACATTGCCGCCGACATAGCTTTCCACTTCTAACAGAAACAAGACATCAGATATGAGGAAAAATACCATCGCAAACAATATCGAGTTAATGAACTCTTTGTTTTTTCTCCGGTACAGAGTTACTGTCGCAGTCATGGCCACAAATAGGATTGACGTATCCGCTATCAGGTATGAAAGGTTCAGTAAAAGATCCGATGGTTCTGTGTTAGCCTGGACAGAGTAGCTTATTGTCAATATCGGGACAAGTACACCACCGCAAATTATTGCCGAAAATATTTTTATGCCATGCGGTATTGATTTTCTGATTGGTTTTAGATATGCCAGAAGGAATGCAAACAAAAAAGGATAAGATGCGAGCCAGACAAGGTCAGCCTCTGAGGGGAACGGGTCTTTTTGTAAGAAACTTTCGTACACTATCCAGATTGTTTCTGCCACGACGCTCAGGATTGCAAAACCGACAAAAAGCCACATCACACTTGTGTGCTGAGTAGCGATACCATGTTTTCTTGCAGTCATTATTGAAACTGCTACCAAGGTGGATGGGACTGCCAAAAAATATGCGTTAGACATCATGGTTCCTAGTTTTTCATCCGAGTTTAGACTGATTAACAAAGACACGCTTCCCACCACAAGCGACATTAACAGGAACTTTAGATCAGAGATTCTTTGATGGCAAGTACGAAGAAGTTTAGGAACAGGGGTAGTATCAGCTGAATCGCAGTGATTTGTGTTCATCATTTTTCACACACCACTTGGCTCTGTTTGTTTCCATCATACAGAGCACGAAGTGCGTCTACATCACAGCCAGAGATGTATGGATATCCGGTCTGAATTGTCGGGGCCATCAAGTCTTCTGTTGCCGTAGAGTGTGCCAGTCCCAATGCATGACCAAATTCGTGCCTCACTATTGTCGCAATTTCTTGTGTAGTTAGCTTGTCTGCGTCATATATTGTAATTTGGGACATCAGGATGTGGTTATCATCAGAGATGGATTTGGTGAAACCAGAATACCCATCGCCGCTTTTTAGTTCAGTAAGGATTATTGTGATATCAGCAATTCCTTTTTTTGAATTGACTATCTTGAATTCAGTCGGAATGTAAAACATGGTTTCTGTTTGTGACGCAGCCATTGCCGCTCCTTTCCATCCTTCATAGTAAGTTGAAGTAAAACCTGCAGGTCCTTTGTGAAGCAGTGAATCATCTAACTCGATTGTCTTTGTTGAGAGGATTGCGTTTTTTACAGCATCGAGTTCTTCGTTTGACATATGAGCTTGGTCCACAATCTGAATTTGCAGCTCTCTTCCTTCGACAATGTTCCATGCAAGCCAAGTGCTTGTTACGTCGCCACGCAAGTTTTGAATTACATATCCGCCTTTCATCGGCATGCTTTCGGCGACTTGGAAACTTTGGGCCAAATAGACAATAGTTGTGAGAACAGGAACCATCAATATGACAAGAAATATTTTTGCATCTTTATGCGTGTGCTCTCTTTTTTGTTTTGTTTTACTCCGAACAAAGACGAGTTTTTCAAATACCTGAACCAACCCGGCAACCCGACATTTGACTATGCATCATAATTAATAAAGACGTGTTTTTTTTTTTTTGTAAAATTGTAAACAATAAAGTGAGAATGTATACAGCTACAGAAATTGAAAACACAGTTCTTATATACAGATTAATTGATGCATCCTTTCATTTTTAGATAAAATCTTCATAGAGGATATGATGACAGTATGAATATCTGGCATAATGATAGACAGTATACCACAGCATGCCCGTAGCAGTTATGTAAAAATTCAATCCTCCACATTAGGGGTGTTGTAACGCTTTTTCGTTATGATTAGGTCATCTGTTCGTTAGGATTTGTTGGAAATTAGCTAGACTTTGATTTGGCGTCATCCCCTCCAAAAAATAATGCCTGATTCCAGAGCATGTGCCAGACACACTGCATCTTGATGCCATTAACCATGCAGTGATAGTATGTAGCGATCAAATACACAGAGACGCACACGAGCACGTATGATGATACGTTGTCTCGTCTGATTTTGATCAGCATCCAAACCAAAATGTATCAAAATGCTTGAAATCGCGTTTTTTTGGCACGACCTGAATCATTTGGAAAAGATTGCGACCACGTTCTGCGCCAGTTTTTCAATGTCGACTGTGGGCTCTGCAGAAATCAGGAGCACAAACTTGCTAACAGGAAACGGGAAGCTTATCAGGACAAGCCGGTCCCTTCTTGCGGCAATATAGTTTATCGGCCCCAGTGTCTTGTCAAATTCTTTTCTGAGCGAGATCCTTGACGCAAACTCCATGAATCCGCTGAGTCTGGCCTCGTCTCCTTCCAGTGGCAGTATCCCTTCTTTGAACCCCCCCGCAACAAGTTTTCCGTTTTCATCGATTATTCCGGCAAATCTTATCTCTTTTTCCTGTGTAAGTTGCCTGCACTTTGCTTCGTAGAATTTCTGCTGGAGTGATTCGCTCATCAAGTGGATATCATGCGGCCGCAATAAAAGATTTGGTGTTTTGTATAGTCGTGTACAGTTTACACTAGGGATGATGAAAATGGATCATCGCGCATAGTCTCTATGTAATGTGGCTAACCAGTGCTTTGGTCTATTAGT
>CAZITM010000014.1:0-27440 GCA_964542205.1 uncultured Candidatus Nitrosotenuis sp. | reverse complement strand
TAGAAATGCACAGGACGATGCCGCACGACTTGTTAGAAATGCACAGGACGATGCCGCACGACTTGTTAGAAATGCACAGGACGATGCCAGCAGAATGCTAAATAGCTCGCAGGACGATGAATTATTTTTTAGGGATTTACAAAAAAATGAAAAGGTGTATGAATGTGAAGTGCCGACACAGACAAACGGCAAAGCCGAACTAAAAAAAGACAAGATTTACACAATTGGGGAGATGTCTTCAAAGCTTGCACATGACTTGCAGAACCCCTTGACAATAATAAAAAACACAATGGAATTTCTAAAGCAAACCCAACCTACCCAGGACAGCAAAACGGTAGAGAATTATGAACGAATTGATCGCGCCGTAGATAGAATGACTCAGCTAATACGAGACGTTCTTGACTATGTAAGAACGAGTGACCGGATGATGGAAAAGATATCACTTACAAACCTGCTTAAAACAGTCTTGGTAGGATTGCGCGTCCCAGACGGGATCAAAATAATTTTGCCAAGTGAGGATATTGAGATTTTTGGGGATATAAAACAGCTCGAAACGGTATTTTCTAATTTGATATTAAATGCCATCCAAGCAATAGATGGAAAGGGAAGGATAATGATCCAAGCATCAGAGGCAGGCGGAAACACAGTAATCGATATCATAGATAACGGACGAGGGATCGAAAAGGAGAACATCCAAAGAATTTTCGAGCCCTTGTTTACAACAAAACAAGACGGCACAGGCCTTGGTCTTGCTAGCTGTAAATCAATAATTGAGACTCACGGCGGAACAATAGAATGCTCAAGTATTGTAGGCAAGGGCACTGTATTTACAATAAGATTCCCAAAATCAAGTCGTGCTTCAAAAGTATAATATTCTCAGAATAATCAAAAAAATCAGATACACTTGCTCAATTTGGGGATTTTGATTTCTGGCCGCGGAAGCAATATGGAGGCAATACTTAAGGCCACAAGACGGCAAAGAATTCCAATAAATCCCGCAGTGGTCATATCAAACAATCCTGAAGCAGCAGGCCTAAAAATAGCTCAAGGATTTGGGGTATCTACGGCGGTGCTACCAAGCAAAGACTTTGGCGGAACTCGTTGGGAATACGATCAGAGGCTCATCTCTATCTTGCAAAAACACGGCGTCACACAAAAAAACGGCCTTGTTTGCCTTGCTGGATTCATGAGGATAATCAGCCCGCAATTTATCAGGAAATATAAAAACAGAATACTTAACATACATCCTGCCATTCTGCCCGCGTTTCCTGGTTTACATGCTCAAAGGCAGGCACTCGATTACGGGGTAAAGTTTTCTGGCTGCACGGTTCATTTTGTGGACGATTGTGTAGATACTGGGCCAATAGTCCTGCAGGCAGTAGTCAAGGTAAATGATGATGATACTGAAGAAACACTTTCAAGAAGAATTTTGGCAAAAGAACACGTCATTTATCCAATGGCAGTCAAGCTTTTTGCAGAAGGGAGGATAAAGATTTTTGGTAGAAGGGTCATCATCAAGAGTCGGGCCCGCTAAAAAAATACAAAACTACCAGCTCTTTTTTGTTTCCAAAGAACTTGTGAGGGATTTGTTTTTGGACATAGAATGCCTTTCCTTCTGAAACTTCATAGTCCTTGCCGTTTATTTTCAGGTAACCATCGCCCCTTACTACATAATACACCTCATCGTCGTCGTGCGGGCATTGTGTGTCCTCCTCATCGGGTTTCAGTACCAACACCCCCGCTGCGATGTTTTGTCTGTTGAGAAACGTGTGAAAGTACGTTTCTGATTTTTTTATCTCATCAATGTATTTGGTTGTGTCAAACTCGATTTTCATGATTCACTTTTTTTTCTTTTTGATGTCTTTTTTCTTTTGTAGCTTTCTTATAATCAGTGAAAATAATGCCCCTGCTGGAATCCCAACAAGTGTGCCAATGCTAACATATGGCGCCAAAAACACTCCGCCAACCCAAACTCCGCCATCGGTAGTAAACTCCATGAAGGTTCGCGGGCGCAGAAGAATCATGACTGTTTTTGAGAGGTTTTGTTCTTGTCCAGAGTCGTCGGTGTATTTGATTGACACCTCAAAGGGAAGATTGTGCTCCAATGTAACATCCTCAGGGCTTGTGACTATTTGAGTTCGGATCCAAAGTGGGGTGTTTTTATCTACAAAAGTATAAGAAAACGAGGTCTGGCCGCGTATAGTCACGTCGCTTGGCGGGTTTATCTGGACTAGGACATCCCTGAGAGCGACATCTTTTGATATTAGTTCCACGTCGAATGGAAATTCCGCACCGGGGAATATCGCCGACGGCGTGATGGTGTTAAGCTGTACTTCCGGCATACCCTTTATTTCGATTGGAATGGCGATGTTTTTTTTCAGTGGCGGGGTCGGAGTTTCGTTGTTACTTAGAAGAACTTGCGAATATACGGCGTTTAGAAAATGTGTTCCGATTTTAGAATCGGCTGAGCTTTCGAATTCCAGCACTCCTCCAAAAGACCCCCCCTTTGAGAGGCGTTCAACTTTGAGTGTCTGGTTTTTTTCCAAAATTGAGTCGCTTTGAGCATCGATAAAAATAGTCACGTCCTGCTTGTCTTCCCAGCCATTATTTTGTACCAAGACTGTAACCACAAAGTCCCTTCCAGCCACAACAGAGTCTGGATGCGATATAGTAACATCGACTCCTCCTTCCATTACCTGCTTGATTGTGGCCGCATATGCGTCTTGGCTGACAAGTATAGATAGTACCACCAATACAAGCAACATGAATATTTTTCCCATTTTGGAGACTGGTCCTTACTATAACACCGACTGGCTGTGTTTTAGTTTTAGTGCTTTTTGCTTGTCGGCAAGATCTTTGGCCCTTTTGTGTTCATTATCAAGTTCCTCAAAGAATCTGACTGAAAAGCAGCTTTTATCTATAGAATCAATATCTTTTTTCATCTGAATTTTAATTGAAGTTTCTGGGATTTAAATTAATTTGAAGGGCGTGGTTCTAATGTGGCCCTTATCTCGATGGTTTCATTGTTGCGGTTTACCTTTAACACTATGTCGTCACCGACGCTTTTGTTATCTGCAAGATATATGATAAGATCGTCGATGTCCCTTATTTCATGTCCATCCAGTGCAATTATTACATCGCCTCCTTTTATCTGCCTATTTGCGTTGTAGGTTGCTTCTTGCAACCCTGCCTTTTGCGCTGGCCCGCCCTCAACTACAGTGGTGACAAATACCCCCTTGTAGTTTTTTGCTAGCCCAAGCTTTTTTGCAATGTCAGGTATGACACTGGTTCCAGACACGCCAAGCCACGGATGCTCAAATTTTCCCTTTTCAATTAGCGATGGGACGATTCTCTTTATTGTGTTAGATGGGACGGCAAAACCTACCCCTGAAAATTCGCCAGTAGTAGACTGGATTGCCGTGTTTATCCCAATTATATGTCCTTGAAGATTCAGCATCGGCCCGCCGGAGTTTCCAGGATTGATTGCGGCATCAGTCTGTATTACGTTTGGTATTGAAAAGCCTGCTTCGCGGTTTGGCAAGAGCCTACCGACTTGGCTTACGATTCCCGTGGTCATCGTATTGCTCAGACCAAATGGATTTCCTATTGCGACTATTTGCTGGCCTACTTCAAGTTTTGACGAGTCGGCAAGCGCAAGCGGAATTATGCTTTCCTCTGAAAAATCATCGATTATTTCCAGCACCGCAATGTCGTTGTATGGATCCGTGCCAAGCACTTTGGCAGAATAGATATTACCGTCCACAAACCTCACGTCGACTTCTTGTGCATCGGCCACAACATGGTGGTTTGTTATTATGTGTCCTGCGCTGTCATATACAAAGCCAGAGCCAAGCCTTGTAGACTGGCTTTCAAGAGGATTTCCATTTACTATAATGTACGGATTTACGGTAGATACCTTGCTTGTTATTTGGACTACCGAGTTTTCAGTCTTTTTAAAAATCACAGTCAGTTGGTTTTTGGTTTCTTGTGGTTCCACTGTAAGCATCGCAGGCTGGGTTTTTTCTTGGATTTCGTCTGGCGGTTGGGCAACCGTCTTTATTTCCGGACTTGGCTCTGGGGAAACTGCTATTGTGGATACATTACCGAAATTTGTCACAAGCCCCGCGGCAAGCAGAGCCGACAAAATTCCTATTATTGAAAGTAAGATTTTTTCGCGACTGGTCATTTTCACTCGTTACGTTTTTGCCCTTTTTTGGTGAAATATTACCTATAACTATTGCGCATCTGAGTTCCATAACTTCCGATTTTTGATAGGTTAATTTAGAATTACTTTGAATGTGTTGTGTTGACTGGGATAAAAATTGACGGACTTGCTGTCGCATCTGCAGTAAGGCAAAGAGTAAAAACCGCAGTAGACGAGCTTAAATCACAGGGAGTTCAGCCATGTCTTGCGACGGTTCTAGTTGGCGATGATCAGGCATCTGCGACATATGTAAAAAACAAACAAAAGGCATGCGCCGAGGTAGGAATACTCACAAAAGACCATAAGCTTCCAGCGTCATTGACGCAAGCGGAGCTAAACAGCCTAATTGATTCGCTAAACAGCGATGGTTCAGTTCATGGGATTTTGGTTCAGTTACCACTTCCAAAACATCTGGACGAGTTTGAGACGACATCAAGAATATCACCACTAAAGGACATCGATGGCCTCACCCCACACAATGCAGGACTGCTTGCGATGAAAAAAGCGGTCCTAAAGCCATGCACGCCGTCTGGCATAATAGAGCTGCTTGATCATTATCAAATCGGATTGGAAGGAAAAAACGTCGTTATAATCAACCGAAGTAACCTAGTTGGCAAGCCGCTATACCACCTCTTACTTGAACGAAACGCGACTGTAACTACGTGTCATTCTAAAACCAGAAACCTTGAAAAAATTTGCAGGGATGCAGATATTGTAGTCACTGGTGTCGGAGACAGATCCAGGTTTGTTTTGAGCCCAGATATGATAAAAGACGGCGCAGTGGTAATTGATGTAGCAACCACCCGTCTTGATGGAAAGCTCGCAGGCGATTCTGATTTTGACAAGATAATACAAAAAGCATCGTATGCATCACCAGTTCCTGGTGGCGTGGGCCCGATGACAATTGCAATGCTTTTAAAAAATACCGTGACTGCAGCATCACTGAGTAAGAGTTTTGGCAGGAAATAACGACAAGTCTAGTCTTCGTAGACTATGGCTGGAAAAGCGCGACAACTTTTCTGCTGATTTCATAGACATAGCAAGCAAGAAAATTCAAAAAAACATAAAAAAAATCAATGCCTATGCTACAGCAAAAACCATTGCGTGTTATTATTCGATAGGAAGTGAGGTAAAGACACATGGTATCTTGCAGGAGGTGCTCAGTGAGGGAAGGGTTCTTGCTCTGCCCAGAGTCGAAGGTGACAGGCTGGTATTTTGTAATGTCAGAAAATTTGAAGACCTAGAGAAAGGCGAGTTTGGAATAATGGAGCCAAAACAAAACTGCCCACCTCTGACTGAGTTCGATGTGATAATCGTTCCAGCAATAGCCATGACTGTTGACGGCCACAGACTCGGTTATGGCAGAGGATTTTACGATAGATTCCTAGCAGGTACGACTGCAACTACGATTGCTTTGGCATACTCTAAAACAATTTTGAAAAACATTCCCCGCGCAAAAAACGATGTCATTATCCAGTGGATTGCGACCGAAGATGGTGTGATCCACACATCATAGATATTTGAGTCCTTTTTTGCCGATATCGCTTCTGCAGTACTTGTTGTTCCAGCTTATTTTGTCGATGGCAGAATATGCATTGCGGATTGCTTCTTGCAGTGTTGCCCCAAGTGCTGTTACCCCTAATACCCTGCCGCCGCTGGTCAGGACTCTGCCGTCTTCTAGCTTCGTTCCCGCATGGAACACAATGACGTCATCGCCAGATATCGAGTCAAGACCGCTTATCTGCTCGTTTTTTGGATATGATTCAGGATATCCCTTTGATGCCAACACTACGCAGACGGCGCTTTGATTTTTCCAAGAGATCGGTGGTTTTTCAGACAATTTTCCTTCTGAGGACGCAACGAGATACTCATATAGATCAGAGTCCATCCTCATCAATATTGGCTGACACTCCGGGTCGCCCATCCTTGCGTTAAACTCTAAGACATACGGCTTTTCGTCCATTACCATGATTCCAGCATATAGAAATCCAGAAAATGCAATTCCTTCTTTTTTGATGGACCGGATGGTTTTGTCAATTATCTCTTTTTGTATTGTTTTTGCCAAATCATCATTAATTACACCGGTCGGCGAATATGCGCCCATCCCGCCGGTATTTGGCCCCTTGTCGTCGTCGTAGATTCGCTTGTGGTCTTGGCTTGTTGCCATTGGAATAGCAATTTCACCGTCTGAGAGCGCAATGTATGACGCCTCGGTTCCATCAATTCTCTTTTCTATTATTATTCTATTTCCAGCGGCTCCGAAGGATTGTTTTGCTAGAATTAGATCAATTGCGTCGAACGCCTCCTGTTTTGAATCGCAGACAATTACGCCTTTTCCTGCGGCAAGGCCGTCTGCTTTGATCACCACATCATAGTCAAGGGATTCGACGTATTTTTTTGCGGATGTTACATCGGAGAACACCTCAAATGGTGCAGTCGGAATGCCATATTTTTTCATAAACTGCTTTGCCCAGAGTTTACTTGATTCGAGTTGTGCTGCTGCCTTTGTAGGCCCAAAGATCTTAAGATTCTTCTCACGGAACTTGTCCACAATTCCCAGAGAAAGCGGCACCTCGGGTCCCACTACTGTATAGCAGTCGTTTTGAGCTGCAAACTCTGCGAGCTTGTCAATTTGATCTGCCTGTATTGGGACGTTGTTTTTTGTTCCACCATTCCCAGGAGCATAGAATACTTTGTCCACATGCGGAGATTGAGAAAGTTTCCAACCAAGTGCATGCTCTCGGCCACCAGAGCCCACCACTAAAACATTTACCAACGATGACGGTTTTCCAGTCTCGTATATATTCCAAGTTTGGCAAAACAAAAGCTTAAAACTAGTCTAGATTTATGAAATATGGCGAGAAGGCCCCGGACGTCAGGTGGATGAATCGCCATTAACAATTGGTTAGCTGAGAGGTATACAAAATTGCTAAATTCTACAAATGTAAAAGGATCAGTAATGTCAGAGCTAGGCAAAATGGAAGAAAGTCATGACCACGATACAGGCCTGTACCTGAGATCATGTAAAGCCGAAACAGAGTTGGGCCGGACAGACTACCGTAGGAACTACGGGAATTCACGCCTGCAGAGATCAGAAGCTCGGTCGCTGAAGCAGGAAGAGGCTACCGGACTTGTCCGGTAGTAGTTCACAAAATCAGAACAGGCACCTCAGTTCATTGCAGTTAGCTAAAGAATTTGATTCAAAAAAAATTGAAAACGAGGTAAGAGATCACCTAAGCAAAATGGATTTACAGAAAACTCTCTTTGATGTCAAAAAAGGAGAAAAACTCGTCTTCATAGAGGGCCCGCCGACAATGAATGGGATTCCACATGCTGGACACCTACGCGGGCGCATAATTAAGGATCTATGGTACCGTTACATGACCATAAAGGGCCATAAAATAGTCTTCAACGCGGGGTGGGACACACAGGGTCTGCCGGTAGAGCTTCAGGCAGAAAAAGAACTTGGCATCACGGGAGGAAAAACCGAGATTCTAAACTCGTTTGGAATAGAGAGGCTTGTCACCGAATGCAAAAGACTTGTTCACAAATACAATGAAAAATGGGTTGCAGTGGACAGGCTCCTTGGCATGTCGTTTAACCAAAAAGACGCATACTATACCTACAAAGACGAGTTCATAGAACGAGAATGGCAATTTCTAAAAAAAGCACATGAGATCGGGGTATTGTCTGAAGGATACAGGGTGGTCGCGTACTGCCCAAGTTGTCAGACGTCGTTATCGCATGCCGAAGTCAACCAGGGATACGACATGGTGCAGGATCCCTCACTCTACTACAAAGTCAAGTTAGAGTCAGAAGACGCATACCTGGTAGTCTGGACAACAATGCCATTTACCTTGGTAACAGATGCGATGGTGGGGCTACACCCAGATGAAAATTATCACTACGTCAAGGTAGAAAACGAGACATGGGTCGTTGGAGAAAAACGGCTGGGAGAGTTTATGAAAGAAGTCAGAGTGGAAAACTATCAGATAATAAAAACAGTCAAGGGCTCAGAGTTTGAGGGAAAAAAATACATCCACCCATTATTGGCGCAGATTCCGAAGCTAAAGGAACTGGCAAAAAACCCAGTCATGCACGTTGCAGTAGCAGAATCGTTTGTTGACGCAAACGCCGGAAGCGGTATTGTGCACCTCTCTCCCGCAAATGGAGAAGAAGACTTTGACATTGCCCAGAAAAGAAAGGTACCGATTTTTAGCCCCATCAACGACGAGGTGAAATTCACCGAGGACGCAGGCAAGTATTCAGGCATGTTTGTACGCGATGCAGACAGGCCGATTGTAGAGGACATCAAGTCCGCAGGTGCGCTTGTTAGAATAGGCAAGATAAAGCACAAGTATCCCCTTTGCTGGCGCTCACAACACCCAATAGTTTGGCTTGCGCGAAGAGAGTTTTTCTATCTTTTAGATAGGCTTGGCGATAAGGCAATAGAGGCAGCAGAAGGTGTAGAGTATTTTTTCGACCAGCCAAAAAACAGATTCCTTGGAATAATCAGAGAAAAACATCCTTGGTGCATTTCACGCGAAAGATTTTGGGGCTGCCCTCTTCCCATCTGGAACTGCAAAGGATGTGGCCACATAGAAAGACTGTTTTCGAGAAAAGAAATACTAGAAAAGGCATCAGATCTTCCAGACGGGCCAAACTTTGAGCTGCACAGGCCGTGGATAGACAGAGTTGTAATAAAATGCAAAAAATGCGGGATACAAATGGAGCGAGAAAAGTTTGTCTTAGATACTTGGCACAACAGCGGTTCTGCTCCATATTCTTCGCTAACTGACGAACAATACAAGACGGGAATTCCAGCGCCGTTTCTTACGGAGGGAATCGATCAGACAAGAGGGTGGGCATATACCCTTTTGATCGAAAACGTAATTCTAAACAACAAACCAGTGTCGCCATTCAAGTCATTTTTGTTTCAAGGCCATGTTCTTGACAAAAATGGCAACAAGATGAGTAAAAGCCTCGGAAACGTACTGGATGCTGAAGAGCTGCTTACAAAGTATCCTGTGGATCTTGTCAGATTTTATTTCATTTGGAAATCAAGCCCCATTGAGCCGGTTAATTTCAGCATCGACGAGATGATGGCAAGGCCGTATCAGATCCTAAATACACTATATCACATTCACCTGTACTTTAAGCAAAACAGCGAATACGACAAATTTGAGCCTGGCAAGGCCACACTAGGCTGGGCAAAGGCCAGAAATTTGTTTTTGGCCCCTGACATCTGGATCCTATCAAAGCTACAGAAAATGATCACAGCAGTCCAAGAAAACAACGATAGTTGTAGATTTCACGAATCGGCAAGGGCATTAGAAGACTTTATCATAAACTCGTTAAGCCAGGTATACATCCCAATCACAAAAGCAGAGCTGTGGGACGAAGAAGGCCCTAACGCAGATAGAAGATTTGCAATTTATGCAGTTTTGTACGAGGTGCTAAAAACACTCGATGTTTTGATTCACCCGTTGTGTCCGTACACCAGTGAGTACCTGTATCTTTCTATATTTGGTAAGGACAGCATTCTCCTTTCATGCTGGCCCAAGGCCCAATCGGAGCTGGTCGACGAGCAAATTGAAGAGTCGTTTGATCTGATGAAAGAATCGGTATCGGTTTCTGCCGCTGCAAGAATGAAGGCAAGACTAAAACGAAGATGGCCGCTAACCGAAGCAATAATCTGCCTAAAAAAAGGGCAAAAATCCAAGCTTGAAAAACTATCAGACCTCCTCATCTCACAGTTAAATGTTGAATCATGCAAAATAGTCGAGCTTGAATCTCAGGACGGGTTTGAACTACTAGAAGAGATGCAACGAAAAAATCTGCCCGCAAAACCAGTCCTGGAGATGGACAGGAAAAAAATCGGGCCAAAGGTAAAGCAGTACATGAGTCCATTTCTTGCAAAATTCTCCTCCACAGACCCACAATCCATAGTGTCAAATCTGATAAAAGATGGAGCGTACACTTTTGATCTGGGCGATGCAAAGATCACGCTTGACAAAGGTGATTTTGTGGCATCTTTTGATGCAAAAGACGGCTATGCGTTTGCCCAAAGGGATTCCTTTATTGTCTTTATATCCACAGCAAGAAACCGCGAGATGATGGCGCGTGGTCTAGTCAAGGACCTTGCGCGAAGGCTCCAGACCCTAAGAAAAGAGCGCGGCTATAACCCGACTGACATCTTACAGACAGCGTCGATTTTGGATCTTGATTCAGAGTCCTTGGAAATGGCAAAAGAAAAGTCATCAGATCTTGCGTTTTTGGTGCGCGTAAAACAGATCGATTTTGACGGAACTGGAAAAAACTACAAAGATGACGATATTGACGGCCAAAAAATCCGAATTGCAATCGAGTAATAAGCTAGCTTTTGCCAAATGATGGCGGTTATATATCAAAAAAGGCATATTGATACCATGGTAAAGCAGATCAGCTTAGATGCATGGCAGATACAGCACCTCGGGGACTTGCTAAAGAAGTCAGCATCCATAGTCACAAGAACCGGGATCCCCATAGTTCTGTATCGTCAGACATTAGAAGAGGAGGAGAACTCTTACGAGGAGATAGTATGCACGGTAACTGACAAGCACGTAATCGAGCAACTTGTCATCTCTGGCGGAGTGTTACCGCCCACATTTCGGCAACAAATGGTTTACACCTTAGAAGAGTTTCCACAAAGGCTGATCAGAAAAAGCAAGGAGTTGTTTTTGGAGACAATCGAAATGCTTGAAGAACAGACGAATTAACAGATTGTGAACTACTACCGGACAAGTCCGGAGGGTCTTCTCGCCGTAGTTTTATAAAGACCGGCAAAAAAAATTCTGCATGCGGCTCTTGGAATACCAGGCAAAGGAGTTGTTTTCACAATACGGCATCAAGACCCCCCCTGGAATTGCCTCAAAGGACATAGAACAGGCGCGAAAGGACGCAAAAACTTTGGGATTTCCATTTGTAATCAAGGCCCAGGTTCCAGTTGGTGGAAGGGGCAAGGCAGGTGGAATTCAGAAATGCCACAACCAAGACGAGTTTGAGCTCAAGTATCCACAGGTTCTTTCAATGTCAATCAAAGGGGAAAAAACCCGCGCAATCTTGCTTGAGAAAATGGCAGAATATGAAAAAGAGTTGTACCTTTCACTGTTTTTGAACCGCTCAAAGCGATGTTACACTGTTATTGCTTCAGCAGAAGGCGGAGTTGAAATAGAGTCTGTAAAAAACCAGATAATCCGCGAGGTAGGCCTAGGCCACGTAGACGCCAAGACCGCAGAAGAGGTTGCAAAACAGATGGGTCTTGAGGGAAAGACCATATCGGATTTTGTGGACATGCTTCAGAGACTCTCAAAGCTCACGGTTGAAAAAGAGGCCGAGCTTGCAGAGATAAACCCAGTTGCTCTCCTAAAGGACGGCTCGCTTCTTGCCCTAGATGGCAAAGTGATTACAGATGACAACTCCAACTTTAGACACCCTGAGATGGCCAAGTATCAGGAAAAAACAGAGCTTGAAGAGAGAGCAGAAAAGAGCGGCTTTACACTAGTCGAGCTTGATGGAAACATTGCCGTCGTAGGAAACGGTGCAGGCCTTGTAATGTCCACGCTGGATATGCTTGCAGATAATGGTGGGAAGCCTGCGTGTTTTCTGGATGTTGGTGGAGGGGCAACTACAGAATCGGTGTATGAGGCACTTACACTTATCAGTAAAATGAAAAAAGTCAAAGCGATTTTGGTAAACCTGTATGGAGGAATCGTAAAGACAACCACTGTTGCATCGGCGTTCATCAAAGCATACGATGACAAGATTATCGATCTTCCGGTTTATTCTAGACTGATGGGAGCAGAATCCGAAAAGTCAAAAGAATTGCTCAAAAACACAAAGACCAAGATGTTCGACTCTGTCGAAGATGCGATAAATGGTGTCGTGATGGAGGTAAACAAACGTGGCTGACATTTATGAAATCCTAAGAGGCAAAAAGGATGCGTCTGGAAACTATGAAAAAGTCCCAGTAATTGTACAGGGAATAACTGGGACGTTTGGGTCACTGCATGCAAAACAGATGATGGAGTATGGGACAAACATAGCTGCCGGCGTCACACCTGGCAAGGGCGGACAGAAATTCGAAGGTAAGGTACCAATCTACAATACTGTAAAAGAGGCAGTTGATGCGACAGGTGCCAAGATTTCGATAGTGTTTGTGCCAGCCAAGTTCTTTTTGGGCGCCGCAAAAGAAGCGCTCGAGGCAGGAATAAAGCTTCTTGTGGCAATACCGGAACACGTTCCCATACGGGACACCATGGAGCTGCTAGAGATTGCAAAGAAAAATGATGCAATAATAATCGGCCCAAACACGCCAGGCGTCATGATCCCAGGACTCATCAAGATAGGAATAATGCCAGCAAGCCCCTTCAAGCCTGGAAACGTTGCAGTATTGTCAAAAAGTGGCACACTTCTTTATGAAATATCGAACACACTAAGCAAGGCAGGGTTTGGCCAGAGCATCACAATAGGCATTGGTGGAGACCCAATAAACGGTATGAGATTGATAGATGCGTTTGACGTAGTAAAGGACGACCCGACACTGGAGGGAATAGTCATAGTTGGTGAGATAGGCGGCGACTCTGAGGAGATACTTGCACAGCACATAATCGATATCAATTTCAAAAAGCCGATCGTCGCATACGTCGCAGGAAGAAGAGCCCCCAAGGAGAAAAGGATGGGCCATGCCGGCGCAATAGTGATGGGGACATATGGTTCTGCGGAATCCAAGATCTCCATGTTTAACAAGGCAAACATCCCGGTTGCCAAGAGGCCAAACGAGATTGCGATGCTTTTGGCAGGCAAACTGGAATCCAAAGATTAAAAAGGACAACAGAGGAGTTTTTAAAAATATGCCAATCACTGACCCCGAAAAGAAACGCATTGCACAAGCAGCAAGACTGCACATGAAGATCTGTCTGAACTGCGGGGGCAGAAATTCCATGGCCGCGTCAAGATGTAGAAAGTGCCGTGGTGGTTTTTTGAGGTTAAAAAACAGAACCCTAGGCGCAAAAAAGTAAGGCTAGTACTTTACTTGTCGCAGCACTACATATGGTGTTTTCTTGGATTCCTCTGGAAGAACAAGTCCTGTGTTGCCCGAGAATATCTCGATTTTTTCCATCACTTCGCCAAACGCCTTGTCGTCCTCCAGCATTTGCAGATGCAACTCTGTCCAGCCCCAGTCGCTTTGAGGGTTGCATGAATAAACAATCCAGTGGTATTTGCCATCAATTTTAAGAATGTCAAATGGGTATGCCCTGCAGTCAAATGGCCTGTGTTCGTATATGGCACAGTTTTTGTTTTCTTCATCCCAGAAAATGCAGTTGTTCGAATTTTTCTTTTTGTTAACCGCCTTTATGATGCTTCCATTTACGTTTCTGTCGTGCAAAAACTCGTCGGTTGCCTTGTTTATCGACTTTAGATCCTCAAAATCAGCCGAAAACACAAGTGGAACTGCAGAATTCGTGCAGCAGCCCTGGGTCTTACAACTTGAGCAGAGTTTTGTAAAGTCGGCCATGTGCATAGATGTGTTTTTATCGTATTTAGTTTTTTGAGCCGTGCAGCGAGTCGCCGTTCCTTTTTGCCCTCAAAAATGAGAATGCGAGTGCCACCCCTAAGATGCCAAGCACCACTGTAAGAGACACCACAGTTGGAATCTCTATTTTTTCTGACGCCATCATTTTTGCGCCGATAAACAACAAAATTGCAACGAGCCCAGGCTTGAGATAGTAGAATTTCTCCATGACTCCTGCCAATAGAAAGTAAAGGCTTCTCAGACCAAGGATTGCAAAAATGTTTGAAGTTATTACAATGAACGGATCTGTGGTAATTGCCAGTATCGCTGGAATCGAATCCAGCGCAAAGAGAAGGTCAGTAAATTCTATTATGACCAGAGCCACGATGAGGGGAGTGGCATAAAGAATTCCCTCCCTTCTTAGAAAGAATCGAGTGTCTTTTAGCTCAAAGTCAATCGGCATGAACTTGCGCAGGGCGCGTATGGCTATGTTTTTCTCTACTTCGATTTTTTTTTCCTTTCTTTGGACGAGCATACGTATTGCGGTAAAAATCAGAAAACCCCCAAAAAGGTAAATCATCCAGTGGAAGCTTTCAAGCAGTGCAGCCCCCACAAGTATCAGAGGCACCCTCATGGCTATTGCGCCAAGGATTCCAAGAGACAGTACGCGGTGCTGGAACTTATGCGGAATATTTAGCGACGTAAAAATGAGCAAGAACACGAACATATTGTCTACGCTTAGCGATTTTTCAAGCGCGTAGCCGGTGATGAACTCGGCAAATTTTTCTTGCCCCATATCAAAATAGATTATGCCAGAAAAGATTCCTGCAAGTGAGATCCACACTATTGTCCATTTTAAGGCAATCTTAAATGGCGGAACTTCGTGATCAGGTTCTTTTTTCTTTCTTAGTTTTGAGAAGACCCCAAGATCAATTGCAAGCGAAACCCCGACAAAGAGCGAAAACACAACCCAGAGAATCGCAGTATCGTTCATGCACTACGTCAGACATGCCATGGACACATAATATAGGTTCGTCAAACCACCCAGGCATTTAGTAGCTGGGGGATCTTGTGACGCACTTAGAGAGACTTGATAGATTTTGTGAAAAGCATCGACGTCTTAAAGTGAGATTCAAAGTCGTCTTCTTGCTTGTCAGCCGTTAGTTTTTTGCTTCCTCGCCTTGAGTGTTCGTGATCCTTAACACACATAGATAGATTTGAAATCGCAGCCAATATAAAATTTCAAAGCCTTGGGAGTGTCACCGTAAATGTGGTCGGGTTGTTTTTTACAGATATCGATCCCCCATGCTGCTCCACTATGTTTTTGCATGTGGACAGTCCAAGGCCTGTCCCTGTCTGTTTTGTAGTAAAGAGCGGATCGAAAATCTTTGGCAGGTCTTCTTCTCGTATGCCAGGTCCAGAATCTGAGATCTCAATTTTGACGAATTTCGTCTGTCCTGAGATTTTAATCGAGATTGTTCCATATCCTTCCAAGGACTGGATTGCGTTTAGTAGTATGTTTGTAAAAACAGTTCTGATTTTTTGCTCGTCGCAGTTGATTTTTTCGTCATTTGCAGGCATGTTGATAGATATGTTGTGCGGCACTTCCAACTCCTCGAGTGATTTTGCGATGGTGTCTCTGAGCGAGATTATTTTTTTGTGAAGGGGGGTAGTTCTGATAAAGTTAAGGACGTCATCTATTTGGTGTGACATGCGATCAATAGCGTTTTCCATCCTTGCAAAGTTGTTTTGTATCTTTGGATCTGTTGACGTATATTGTAGTTTCATGATCTGGCATATGTTTTTGATGACGGAAAGCGGGTTTCTCAGATCGTGTGCGATTCTTGCAGCAAGCTCGCCTATTGCTGTGAGTTTTTCCGTCTTTAGCTTTTCTTGTGCTATTGCAAGCTGTCTTTCCGTTTCGATTGAAGACTTGAAGGAGTTGACCATGGACTCGAACCTCCTAGACAGCTCGCCAATCTCGTCATTTCGATTTGTTGGGAGAGTGAGGTCGTAGTCTCCTTTTGCTATTTTATCGGTGGCATCTTTTAGTGCAGATATGGGCCTAGAAATGGATCTAGATATCATATAGCTGAGCGCTGCGGCAACAGCAAGTATTGTCGGGATCCCAAAATAAAGTAGCGTTTCTGCTTCCATGAGGGCGTTTTTAACACTAGCCACAGAATTGTCCAGACGTGCAGTAGACACATCATATGCTTCGTCATACTCAAGGCCCTTGCCATCAACATAGCCTTCCAATGCAGTTTTGTATTGCAGTTTGCATTCCAAATATTCTTGACCTTCCAGAATTGAGATGGCCTCAGATGCTCGCCCTGCCTCGACAAGATCAATTGCTTCGTGTTCTAGCTCGACAAGTCGGAGGTTTGCAAGATTTATTTTTTGAAAGAATGTGTTTTCCTCCTGCGTGCCAATCGCGAGTGCTTGTTTGATTATTTTGTCTAGTTTTGGCTCAGATTCATAGTATAGATCAGACCATTTCTTATCCTCTGTGAAGGCATAGTTTCTTGCAGATTGGGTCAAGACCTCGTCGTAATACTTCATAAGTGATGCTAGATTGTTAAGCCGTGATGCTGTTTTTAGATCCTGGAGGTCTGATGTAATTTCAGTTTCAATTTCTTTGATGCCGCTATCTACCTTCAAAAAACCAACTATCCCATTTGGCGTCGTTATTGCAAGAATTATCAAGAATCCACAAAAAAGCTTGTTTTGGATCTTCATGTATGGTTTTTCTGTTTTTGCCGTTCTAAAAAGGCGAGATTAAGAGAGTTTAACAGTCTGTTTAAATATGATCATTCCTGCCGAACGCCACGTCGTCAAAACTCCTCAAATTGGCATGTGTGCACTCCATCTTACAATTTGAAGTGAACTACTACCGGACAAATCCGTGGGTCTTCTCGCCATAGTTTGATAAACCTTAAAAAAATTGTGGGAGTATGTTTTCGGATTATTAGTTTTAGCATAGCACGTTGTCAATAAAGCAGAGAAAAATCTAATGGATCAAATTGTGTTAGTTCCATTATCGGTCTGAATTTTTGTTCCTTGCTCTTGATAAGATTAACGGCTAAATTTTCCCATACATTATTTGTACACGTTCCGTCTGTGACGTACCTCAACAACAACAATGATTAACCTGTCTTGCTGAATAGTCATCAAAACTCTGTAATCTCCAGCTCGTAATTTGTAAAAATCCCGACCTACGAGTTTTGACACGTAAAGAAATGGATCAATGGAAACCTCATGTAGTTTCTTAGTTATTCTTTTTGCTGTCTGTCTGTCAAGTTTTATTAGTTGTTTTTTGGCAAAATCAGTAAGAAAGATACTATAAGCCAAGTTCTTTTTCTACTTGCTTAAGAGAGTAGATTTTGCCTTTTTCTATATCATCTAGTGACTTTTTGAGATTCTTTATTGTCTGAAGATCTAATTCGTCATCTTGTGTCCTCATTAATCTTTCAATTACGTCATTGTACGTTTCTTTTGGATGTAATTTCAGATGTTCAAGTTTTGTTCGTGTTTTGTCCTTTACTTTTATCGTTGTGTCCATTAGTATACCATAGTATACCACGGTATATAATTATTGATATTAAATGGACCGAATGGGATTCGAACCCATGACCTTTGCGGGAGTGATACCCCTTACGCAGTGTGAGTGCGTCATCCTAACCAACTAGACAATCGGTCCAATATTTCTCAAAAGATGCGATATTTAGGCGTTAGAAATGTCATATACTGGCAGTTTTGAGAGTCTTTTGATGTACAGGCAGACAGGATGGAGCCTTTCAGATCTTGCAACAACCTACAGGAGTCCGAAGTTTGCAAGACAGATAACCATGCTGCAAAACAAGGTAAAAAAATTTGAAAAAACGAAGGCGTTGCTTCGCCCAAACATCTCCTCAAAGGAATTTCACAAAGTGATTAAAGACATTGAAGAGATCTCGGAAGATGCGAGCAAGGTCGTAGGCTACGCCTCGCTTTTGTATTCAGCAGACACGCAATCAGATGAGGCAACATCGCTTCTCACCAAGATGACAAAGCTAGGCTCCGAAATAGACAACAAGATGTTGTTTTTTGATCTATGGTGGAAGCGCAAGATAGATGACAAAAACGCAAAAAGACTGATGCAAGACGCTGGCAACCTGAGTGAATATCTAAGACACAAGCGGCTCTTGGCAAGATATACCTTAACAGAGCCGGAAGAAAGAATAATCAACACACTTGATGTCACAGGATCTACTGCACTTGTCAAGCTTTACGACAAGATAACAAATGCGTTCGAATACCATATAACGATAAATGGAAAAAAGAAGAAGCTTACGCGAGAAGAAATAACAGTGCTTGTTCGAAGCACAAATGCAAAGACTCGTGAGCTTGCATACAAAACACTTTTTGCAAAATACACCGACAGCAAAGGAATCCTTGGAGAGATTTACCAAAATCTCGTCCTAAACTGGAAAGATGAGGGCATGGAGATAAGAGGATATACTTCACCAATATCCGTTCGCAATATTGCAAACAACGTTGATGATAAGACGGTTCTGAGCCTTCTTGAGGTCTGCAAGAAAAACGCAGATGTGTTTTACGAGTCCTTCGCCTACAAGGCAAAGATGCTCGGCCTAAGAAAGCTCAAGCGATATGACCTATATGCGCCGGCCACAAAGAGGGCCAAAGAAAAAAGATACTCATATCAGAGTGCCGTATCACTTGTCCTGGATTCTCTTGGCAAGTTCAGCCCAAAGCTTGGCGAATATGCAAAAAGAGTTTTTGAGCAAAACCACATCGATTCTGAGATAAGGCGTGGAAAGCGCGAGGGGGCGTTCTGCAGCAGCATAACTCCAAAAATCACGCCGTATGTACTACTCAATTACACCGGCAGATCAAAGGATGTCTTTACGCTGGCGCATGAGCTTGGGCATGCAATACATAGCCAAGCGGCATCAAAGCAATCAATCCTCGTCTCGGAGGCACCGCTGCCACTTGCAGAAACTGCGTCAACGTTTTCGGAGCTTCTGCTATACGAAAACATTTCTGAGAGGATCGGTCCCAATGAAAAGGCCGCAATACTTTCAGAAAAGATCGACGACCTCTATGCCACCATAATGCGTCAGGCTTTCTTTACCGTCTTTGAGATGGATGTGCATAAGCAGATTGCCGACGGTACTACAGTAGAACAGATATCAAAGACATACCTTTCCAATCTAAAGACCCAGTTTTCCAGCTCGCTTGAGCTATCAGAAGATTTTGCAATAGAGTGGAGCTGCATCCCGCACTTTTTCCACACGCCGTTTTACTGCTATGCATATTCTTTTGGAAACTTGCTTTCGCTGTCATTATTCCAACGATACAAAAGTGAAGGAAAAGATTTCCAAAAGACATATGTCGAGATTCTTGCGGCCGGCGGCTCCAAAAAACCAGAGATTCTTCTGAAGGAACACGGGATAGACATTTCTTCCAAACAGTTCTGGCAGAACGGATTTGACTACATAAAAACACAGGTAAAAGAAATTGCTTTGTTAAATTAAATGGGGCTGGCAGCCTTTACGCACGGGCTGCCAGTCATTTTGTTCCCCGAACGGTTTGAATCGATGTCAAAGGTTGGGATAATCTAACAAATTTAAACTTATTTTTTAAAACGACGGCAAACGTGTCTTGTATAAGATAAATACCCAAAAATAGGCTGAAATACCGTGTACCGGTTTTTGTTTGTGTTTTTGCTGGTTTTGTTGGCATTGTACTCAAATCAGGCGTTTGCAGAAGAGCCAAGATTCTCAACGTACCGCGAGCTGGCTTCGGTCATAGTAGATCAGAAAATATCAAACAACGTAACGGCTTCCATCTCGCTGCAGACTACAAGCATCCAAGAATTTCAAATCCCCGCAGAACTGGCTGCAAAGATTCGAAATAACACAGACATCATTGCAATTGCAATCACAAACGAGGATCAGTGCGTGCTAGGGGTACAGGAGCAGATCTGCGTTTTGGTCAATAGCAAGAGGGAGCCTGGGACTGGCATTACCGAGACGCAGCAAAAAGCCAGACATCTCGGAGATTCGCTTATTGGGGACATAAATTCCGCCTTTGGTCTCAAGGCACAGTTTCATTCTGTTTTTTTGCATTATGACGACAAATCAAATAGGGCACTCGAGACTACCGGTGAGATCTCAGGGGCAGGTACAGTATCAGCCGTATATACCGCTCCGCTACAGAACACTGACTATATGTTTACCAAGATCTCTGGGATTTTGATCCCAAGACAGATTCGAGAGCTTGGAGGATTTTACGATGCCGCACTCGTACTTGCAAAAGATGACAGCTCAAGGATGGCATTTACTATTTTACCGCAGGACGAAGGCTTGCTCATGCAGCTAAAGGTCTCCCAGAGATACCCCCACATTGCAAAAGACATGGAATCAGTTGAGCCGCTAGAGTTTCTCAAGGTAGACCAGCTAAAAAAGTCAAATTACTTTTCAGTCGGGTTTTTCCCACTAAGCTCTCTTGTGCATGTGGTGGTACTGCCGCGTGAGAATGTCACCAAGGCCCATGCGAACTACATCATAGAGCCCACGATCAAAAACGGCGAGCCAGTCCCATCAGATCTTTCAAAGAACGGCTGGTTTTTTATTTCAGAGTCTGGCTCAAAAATAGAGGCAATGTATCTTTTTGGTGAACAGTTTTCTGCGTCGCCTGAGAATCTTGCAATCACATTTGGCCAAAAAATCGAAAAGCCGGAGGCAAAGCTCGATGAATCCTACATACTAATCGCAATAGGTGTTGCAGCAGCCGGTGCGGCGGTGTATTATCTAAAAGGATTCAGGGCAAAAAAGAATTAGAGCACCAAAACAGCAGCTGCAAAAACAGTTGTCCATCTGCCCTTTGTGTCCCCAACCGCAGTTTGTGTAATGTTCATGGACTTGTAGATTTGTCCTGAGATCTTCCATTGCTGCCTTTTTTCGTCCCAGCTTTTATCAATTTCGAACTTTATACCAAGCGAGGACGCAAGCATCTGGGCTGCGATATCCTCGGCATAATCGCCTGCCTGTTTTTCATTTTGTCCAAATGCCTCATATTCGGAAAGATAGCCGTATCGTTTTTTGTCTGACGGCTGTGCGATTCCAACCGATGCGGAGATGAGCCTGTGTGGCTCGTTTGTCTGGTTTCTGGAATAAATGGTAAAGAGAACCTGCCCCGGCTTTATCAGTTTTAGGCCTTCTGACTTTGGTACGAGTTTTGCACCAGGGGGAAAGATGCTCGATATCAGGACGATGTTTGTGCCGGCTATTCCGGCGTCTCTTAGCGCGTATTCGAAGCTTGTGAGGCGATCCTCATGGACACCCTTTCCTTTTGTCAGAAATAATTTTTTTGCGACTAGATCAAGCAATTTAATTTTTTGAAATTGTTTTTTATTATTTATACTTTCATTAAAGCTTGGCCAGAGCCTCTGCTATTTGCTGGCCGTGTTTTTGTACATCAAAGTCTCGAAAGATTTTTCGCACCACCCCGTTTTTGTCGATAACAAAGGTGGAGCGTTTGGCAAGGCCCGCAATGTTTAGTCCAGCATATTCTTTGCAGACATGCTTTTTTGTGTCACTTAGGTGTAGATACGGAATATTGTACTCGGAGACAAACCTTGCCTGATCATCTACTGTATCTATCGATATTGCAAAGAGGACCGAGTCGGTCTTGAGGATCGCATCATACATAGATATGACACTTTTTGCCATCTCAAAGACCTTTTTTGATGGGCACAAAAAGAGGTGGTTTTTTGGATAAAAACACAATACGACGTTTTTTGTGTTCTTGTATGACGATAGTTTTATCGTTCCCCCATTGCTTGCAGGCAGCTCAAAATCAGGTGCCTGGTCACCCTCTTTCATACAACAGATACATATCCTTATTATTTAATCACAGCACCCAAAACTTATGAATGACCTATCGTCGACATTTCTTGCTATAGACAGCATCTTCAGATCAGACGGATTCGTAATTGGATACTATGCATTCACGGTGGCGACGTCGTTGCTCCTCGTCAAAGAAACAAAGAGCCGCGTCTTGGAACTACTCAAGGGGGCAAAGTCAATCGTGTACGCACCCATCTCCTTTGGCATCCTGCTTACATATCTGGTTCTGTTGTATCCGCATGCAGAGAAAATACCGATTTTGAACTGGAGTTGGCTTGGATACAACATTGCATTTGGGCCGTTTGCAGAGCAGGGATTTTGGGGGGTCGTGCCTTTCGTTCCGCTTTTGATATACATGTTCATACACATCAACTTTGTAGAGGAGCTTTACTTTAGAAAATCAAAAAAGATGGTGCTTGTATGGGCGGCAGCACATATTGCAATGGGAATCAAAGTTCACATGGCAATAATGCTCATACCGATAGGGTTTTTGTTCAAGTACCTCTATGACAAAAAAGGAATCAGCCACTCATATGCGATGCATTTTGCGACAAATATATTTGTCGTAATCATGCTATTTCTTACGCTTCTCTGATGATTTTTCAGGTTTTGGTCCCTGTGTCAGAAACCTATATCCAAAAAGGCCGCCAAGACAGAAATTGATCACGCCAAATAAAGTTATGAAATTTTGATGATCCCACAGTCCATATGCCATACCCCAAGCTCCCGTTCCAAGAAACATTGCCATCATTACCTTTAGTTTTTTTGGCGCGATGTACCTCATTTAGTGTTGGCTGATTTGCAATTACTATTAAAGATTCAGGTGCTGTGTAATCTACGGGGTCGAATCTTTTTGGCCAAAAATGCAAGAGTGGTAGATTGAATGCCTCAGCTCAATACACGTTGCATCAAAAATGTTTTGAGATCTGAGATGGCATTCTGTGCGTTGCCGGCATTCAAATCTGTAAAACAGCCTTTCTTTCCAAACTCTGAGCAGCTCCAGATGATGGAGACCTTCAGAGACATGGTGAATCACTGCATCAGAATAGGACTGGAACACAACTGCTCCACCATGAAAAAACTATCGAATCTCTCATACCAGAAACTCAAAGACTATCCAATCCAAATACAAACTGACTGCCATATCGCAGGCGGCAGGCAGGCTGGCACAGATGAAAAAAGACAGCAAAAAGGGCAGAGAGATTAGGTCACCGTTTGTCAGAAAACCATACCTTGTATCATGTTACGGCTTCAAGATCAACGGCTGTCTGCTGTCGTTTCCGGTATCAAACAGGCAGTTTGCAAATATTTTGTTAAATTCCCACACGGTAAAAGTCATCTCAGACAAATCGCTGGAACCAAGATCCAAGATTCACAAAGTTCTGATAACATTTTAAACGCCTCTATTTTCTTACAAAATCGTGCCAATATAGCTCAGCCTGGCAGAGCATCGGTTTTGTAAACCGAGGGTCGAGGGTCCAAATCCCTCTATTGGCTTTCCATGTTCCAGCGCCAAATTTGGCTCAGAATCCCTCTCAAAACAGGAAAATTTGATCACACAAAGGCAAATTCAATTTAACCTTCCAATTTACTAGCTTCTTTTTCATCATGACAGCGGTTGATAACAAAAAGATTCCTCTCAAAGCCGCACTATAGGATGCGCACCGTCCCAATAAGGAAAATTCACGTGTGGAACGAGGCTCAGGCACGCTCACTCGATAGGGATGGAATACGGGAGCTTGCAAGATCGATTAGGACCGAAGGGCTGCAAAATCCCCCCTTGGTTCAAAGAAGCAACAAAGGCTTTCTTTTGATGTCAGGGCAGAGACGCCTAGCAGCACTAAAGCTTCTTGGGGCAAAAAAGATCCCAGTTTTGGTGCTGACAAAGGGATATGACCTAGAGAATGCAAAGGCCGCATCCGTAGTTGAAAACCTCCACCGCAAAAACATGAAGCCAAAAGACATGGCAAGATCCTGCAGCTTTTTGGCGGAAAAGATGGGAGTCGCAAAAGGCGCCCGCTCGCTTGGCATCTCCTCAAAAACATTCAAAAAATATGTAGGATTTGCCGCACTTCCTGAAAAAATAAAGGATCTAGTTCCCGGAACCATATCTGGCAGCGTTGCAATTAAACTGAATCAAATTATTCCAAACGTACCAAAGGCAATAAAAATAGCAGAAAGAATTTCAAGACTAGATGCAAGGACACAAAAAGCATATCTCAAGGCACTTGGAAGACGTCCAACTGCAAACCACCGCAGGTTACTCAAACAGGCAAGATTGATTGCAGTAAGAAGAACTGTGCCGCTTATACTGTCGACAACTGCGGCAAAAAGACTGGAGAGAATCTCACTGCACAGAGAAAAGGATCCGGAAAAACTTGCCCAGCAGATCATAGTTTCTTGGCTGTCAAAGAAAAGCCATAGGCGATAATCCATCGAGCCATAGCGCGACAAGTCTTACTTTTGTAATGGTTTATTAGTAGTGGAAAAGCTGCTAAAGCTATTAGGCTATAATGACGGAAAATAAGCAATGAGCTTTTCTCTGTCATTGCTTAGGTAAGTAAATTGACAACATTTGAAGAACTAGGAATAAAAAAGTCGATAATCGACGGATTAAAAGAGATTGGGTTTGAAGCGCCATTTCCAATCCAAGAGGCAACCATACCCGTTTTACTCTCAGGAAGAGACGTCATAGGTCAAGCCCATACCGGGACAGGCAAAACTGCTGCATACGCCATTTCAATGCTTCAGAGCATAGAGCCAAACAAGACAATCCAAGGACTCATCTTGGCACCGACAAGGGAGCTGGCTGTACAGATAACAACTGAGATAAAAAAATTCGCAAAATACACCGGAATCAAGGTAGTTGCAATCTATGGCGGCCAAGGCATAGGGGTACAGCTCCAGGCTCTAAGGCACGGAGTCGAGATAGTGGTTGCGACACCAGGACGTCTCATCGATCACCTAAAGCAGGGCTCACTTGAGCTCAACGATGTAAAGTATGTGGTTCTTGATGAAGCCGACACGATGCTCGATATGGGATTTATCGACGACATCAGATTCATACTTGAGCTTACGCCCGTAAACAAGGTCATGTCGCTATATTCTGCTACAATGCCGCCAGAGATTCTCAGGTTGGCAGAAGACTATCTCAACAATCCAAAGCAGTTTTTGCTCGATGCCGACGATCTTTCCGGAGAGGGAATAGATCAGTCATTTCTCATCATCAAAGACAGAGAAAAGTTACACTATCTTAAGCAGTTTATCAGAGAAAACAAAAAGGGACAGACCGTCGTATTTTGCTCAACAAAAAACAGGACTCGCGATGTTGCACGCGCGTTGCGCCAGGAAGGATTTAACTCAGTAGCAATCGAAGGCGACATGTCACAGCACAGACGCGAACAATCCATGTCGCAGTTCAGGCGAGGTCAGGCAGACGTCCTAGTCGCAACCGATGTTGCGGCAAGAGGCATTGATGTACCACAGGTAGCGCTGGTCGTCAACTATGACGTCCCAAACCAAGAGATGGTTTACTTCCACCGAATAGGAAGGACTGCAAGAGCAGGTGCAAAGGGCAGGGCGATCACACTAGTATCATACTCTTCTGTCGGCGACTTTAATCTCATAAAACAGCAGATCAAAGTCAACATGACTGACCTTAACGAAAAGATGGGAATCGCAGTAGACATACCAGACCCCCTCAAAAGGCAGGTTGGGCCAAGACGCACATTTTCTCGTTCTGGCGGTGGCTTTGGCAGAGACAGACGGGAATCTCGATTTGGCGGAGGCTCCAGGTTTGGAAGAAGGTCCGACAGGGAACCAAGGTACGACAGAAGGCAAGACAGGCGGGAGTTTGGACGCGGCGAGAGACTCGATAGGGGTCCTCGACGCGAGTCACGGTTTGGCGGAGGCGCAAGGCCTCAAAGAGAGTCAGGATTCAACAAAGGCCCAAGACGTGAGTTTGAGCACAAGGATTCTGGACATACCAGCGTGCCAAGACACCAAACCAGCAGGTCCGTGCAGCGACGACGTTGGTAATGTTTTTAAAAAGTGAGTGATGGTAGGAAATAATGGAAATTGGTTTTGTTTTGCTAAACTGCGACCTAGGTGCCGAGGAGTATCTGCTAGACGAGATAAAACAAATCCCGGAAGTAAAGCAGGCATATCTGACCTTTGGGGCATATGACATCATAATCGAGATACACGCAAAATCTCCAGAAGACTTTGACAAGACAGTTTCAAACAAGATACGACGCCTCTCCAGAGTTATGAGTACGATGACGCTCAAAGTACTAAACGCAAAAGCGACGTGACTTTTTTCGGTAATCCAAATTGGAAAAAATTCAATATTCTGGAACTGTCTGGGCGATAAACCACAACAATCCAGAGCCGCTTGTAAATCACTGTATCAAAAAACTACAGGATTATGGAATCAAAAAAGAAGACATTCGGCTTACCGACGCGCCAGAGAATGTCCAGGTTGGCGAGATAGTAGTCGAGATATGGCCATACCATCTAGACATTGCGCGCGTCAGGACGATCAGAAACGAGTCGTTTATCAGCGGACTAGTTATGCAAATAGAGCTAAAAACAGACGAAACCGGAAACTATATCGGCTAGAAATAATCCGTAATCGATCTTTGTTTTAGCATTTTTAATATTGTTCCCTTTTGCAGCCATTCTTTTTTGCTTATGCTCATTTTTTTGCATGCAGCGTCTATTCCCTGCTCTATTGTTTCTGCCGTTTCTGGCTTTTCAGAAAGGGCTGCCCTTATTGCCTCGCGTACCTGCCACACCCCTACCGGTACTGCATACTCCGGTAGGATTTCCCGCAGGATCAGGACTCCTGCCTGTCTTTTCTTTCGTTGTAGATATTCTGCCACGCCGAGCCTTGCCGCAAAGTATGCGCCTGCAATGCTTGGATAGTGATCAAGACCTTTTGCATCTTCGGCGTCTGCACCAAAGCCAACCTGTCCTTTTTCTGTATGCCAGGCCTCCTCCATCTCAAATATCCATCGGTGCGGAAAAAGCAGGATAGAAAACAGATTCCCGAGGTGTTCGTGTCTGAATACGAGGTTTGAGTCGATTTGCGGAAAATCAAGTATTTGTGCGATGAGACTTTTTGATATCATATCATCGGTTGCAGTGATACTCCACCTCGTCGGCACAAGTCTCCTTTTTTTGCCAAACATTCCGATCGAGAGGCATTTTTGGATTTTCGAGATCTCAATTCCAGAGTTGTACAGTTTTAGCACCGCGTCTGCTGCGCCGAGGTCTCGGTCGTAGTAAGTTTGCTCGATTGGTTTGTTTGAAGATGTCCCCGACAATTTCATTGTTCGTACCTCCCCAATCGGTCCAAACGGCGCACTCTCACCGTCAATTGTCGTGACAGGTGCCGTGTTTTTTTGAAATACGATGTCGGCGTCAGGCGTGTTTTGCGCCATCGCAAGCTCCTGCAGATCCTCGATGTACCTGCCCTGCGGCTCAGACACTGACACGTTTTTGGTTCCGCGTACTAGGTTCAAACGAAAATTCACTATTTCTTCAAGGGACTTTCCTAGCCATTTCTCAGGCAGATCAAGGATTCTAGTATCGCCGTGGGTCGGCGGAACCATGGGGCCGACTCCGACCTTTGGGTATCCGTACGAGCCAACAAACACCGACGGTGGGCTGGAGCCGCTGACGGTATTTGAGGAAAAAAGGTTCCCGTATTTTGAGAGGTATTCTTTCCAGTTTTCCTCGATTCCCTTCCGGATGTCCCTTGCCGTTG
>CAZITM010000013.1:4854-28986 GCA_964542205.1 uncultured Candidatus Nitrosotenuis sp. | reverse complement strand
CTAGACATGATGAACCAAAAAACCGGCTGCTATAAACAATGACAGACATTCTAGTCATAAAAAACGCTAGCTTGGAAGGCCCAGGCACTATGGGCGATCTTTTCGAATCAGATGGTTTTAAGCTGCAGACGATATATGCAAAAAAAGAAAAAATCCCACCTACTAATCATTCCGCTGTCTTGATTCTTGGTGCACCCGAGAGTGCAAACGATGATCTTCCATATCTGAAAAAGGAGATTGAGCTGATTCGAGATGCAGTCAAAAAAAACACACCGGTACTTGGGATATGTCTTGGTTCACAGCTGATTGCCAAAGCACTCGGGGCCAAAGTCTACGCTGGCCTAAAAAAGGAGATCGGGTTTTACCATGATGTGAAAATAGACAATTCTGGATCACAGCTGCTGTCTGGAATATCCAATCCATTCACAGTATTTCATTGGCACGGAGACACGTTTGATATACCACCTGGTGGAAAACGCCTTGCATATTCTGAGATGTATAATCAGGCATTCCAGTGCGGTTCCGCAGTTGGAGTACAGTTCCACTTCGAGGTTAACAAAGACATCATCTTGTCATGGCTCAGTGTAGCGCAAGAAGAGATAAAACAAGCAGGCCTTGATGCAACAAAAATTCGAAATGACATTGATGCAAATATCGAAACAGTTCAATCAAACATGAAAATATTTTACAAAAACTTCAAGTCGGAATTCAAGCTCTAAGATATATCTCAATATTAAATACTACACTTCTGGAAGTGCATAAAGCCTTGATTATCAATATTGAGATTTCTCTCACAAAGTATTATACTAAAAATAAAAAACTTGTTCATGGACAAAGGCTTTGAACACATTCTTGTTCCTTATGACGGCTCAAAATATTCGAAAAAAGCCGTAGATGTGGCCATCGAGATAGCGAAAAAATTTGATTCCGAGTTGTATCTCCTAACCGTGGTCGATAAGATTTCACCACTACCTCCAAGCAAAATTATGAATTATGTCGATACAAAAAAACTCCAAAAATATCTAAACGCCACAATATCAAAAGTGGAACTAATTTTGCGTGACGAGATACACAGATGCAAGGAAAACGGAATCTTGGCAGATTATGAGATAATCAAGGGTTCGCCAACTAAGACCATCCTCAGATTTGCCAAAAAAAGGAAAATAGATCTCATAGTCATTGGAAGTGCAGGTATTGCCGGAATACGAAAAATAATGGTCCTTGGAAGCGTAAGCAGGAAAGTTTCTGAGCTTGCGAGCTGCCCCGTACTGATTGTCAGATGAAATGAGTTTGTGATGGCAAAAAAGAACACCTCCTCCCCTGAAAAAAAACAACCACGAACACCTAGTAGACACAAAAATTACAAGAAAATTTCTTTCATTTCTTCCAACAGAGACAGTAGAAAAAATCGAAGATCTACTAGATGTAAAAGCAAGAGAGTTTGAAACAATAGGTTATGTCTATGTAGTAGATGAAAACGGAGTTTTAGTTGGCGTAGTTTCTCCAAAGCAAGTGCTGCAAGCCCCAACAGGCACAATGCTAAAGGACTTGATGAACACAGATGTGATTTCAGTAAAGTACCACTCACATCAAGAACGTGCGGTATACCTTGCTCTAAAATACGGCCTAAAATCAATTCCGGTTGTAGACAAAGAACATCGTTTAATTGGAGTTATTCCACACAAGACAATTCTTTCGATATTTAATCACGAGTTTAGAAAAGACATCTTTCAATCAGGCGGAATCAACCACGTAAAAGAGATCGAGTCGATTGATACACCGATCTCAAAGCTTGTAAAGGTAAGATTCCCCTCTCTTTTCTTAGGACTAGTTGGCGGCTTAATTGCGGCCATGATAGTAACAAACTTTGAAGATCTTTTAAACTCGTATATTGTTTTGGCCTCATTTATTCCAGCTATAGTATACCTCACTGATGCTGTAGGCACGCAGTCGCAGACGCTCGTAGTGAGATTACTTGCAGTCGAACCAAGATTTTCCAGAATGAGATGCATGATCCGTGAAATCAAAATTGGTGCCACACTAGGAGCGGTTTTTGCGATAATGCTGTTTGTGGCAGAGATACTTGGCTGGCAACAAATCAAACTTGGTGCAGTCATAAGTGCTGCCGTTTTCTTCAGCATGGTGTTTCAGGCATTCTTTGCAACCTATTTTTCCATCATACTCGACAAGTTCAAAAAAGATCCCGCCGTTGCGTCAGGACCACTTGCAACAATAATTAGTGACATTACAACAATTACCGTGTATTTTGGAGTCGCTATGCTTATCTTGGAATTCATCTGAAAATAATTCCTGCAGACCCTGATCGCATTTTTGCGACTGGTCATTTGTTTAACATTTTTGAGTCAGAGCTCGACCAAAGTTTAATATATTGAGCTAGGTTGTGTCCGATCACATTATGATTTCCACTAAAAAAATTTTTGATGAAACAATCAAAACAGATCATAAAGTAATTACCGAAGAAGCTTCAAAATCGATACTCAAGGCATACGGGGTCAAAGTTCCACCATACGCCCTCGTAAAGTCTTCCAAGGAGGCAGTCAAGGCAGCAAAGAAGATTGGCTACCCACTTGTGATGAAGATAGTCTCTCCACAAATCCTGCACAAAACAGATGTCGGTGGAGTCAAAGTAGGAATCAGCAACGATAAGGAGGTCAAGCATGCCTTCAATGACATGTATGGTAGACTCTCAAAGAAAAAAGGTGTCGAAATCAAAGGCGTGCTTTTGGAAAAAATGGTTCCAAAGGGAATAGAGATGATAGTTGGACTCCAAGTAGACCCACAGTTTGGTCCAGTCATCATGGCAGGCCTTGGTGGTGTGATGACCGAAATCTTCAAAGATGTTGCGTGGAGAATGCTCCCAATCACAATCGACGACGCAAAATCCATGATTGACGAACTTAAGTCGTCAAAGCTCTTCAAAGGGTTCAGAGGTAGCAAGCCAATAGATCTTAACATGCTTGCAAAGGCACTAGTCCAAATTGGCAAAATAGGCACAGACAATGCCGAATACATCAACAGCATCGACTTTAATCCGATTGTAGTCTATCCAAAATCATACTATGTAATAGACGCAAAAATAATCCTAGGCAGTGAGATAAACAAGAACGCAATCTCAAAGGCACAGCCTGACGACTCGTTTATGGAAAAATTCTTCACGCCAGAGTCAGTAGCGCTTGTTGGCGCATCTGCGACGCCGGGCAAGATAGGCAACTCCGTTTTGGAAAGCCTAGCAAAGCACGACTACAAGGGCAAGGTCTATCCAATAAACCCAAAGGCAGACGAGATCCTCGGCATACGGTGCTATCCGTCAATTGAGGCAATCAACGACAAAATAGATCTAGTAGTAGTTTGCGTCGACTTGTCCGTGACGCCGCCAGTTCTTGAGAGCTGCGCAAAGAAAGGAATCCACAATGTCGTAATTGTCTCAGGTGGCGGAAAGGAGCTTGGGGGGGAAAGAGCCGATTATGAGGCCCAGATAAAGTCGCTTTCTGAAAAGCACAAAATAAGAATTATCGGTCCAAACTGCATCGGAATGTTCAATGCTGCAAATAGGCTAGACTGTGCCTTCCAGGGACAGGCACGAATGGTTCGGGCAAGACTTGGAAATGTGGCGTTGCTCTCACAGAGCGGAACTATGGGAATCAGCTTCCTTGAGACGGCAGACTCGTTCGGACTATCAAAGATGGTAAGCTATGGCAACAGATCAGACGTCGATGAAGCAGACATGATCTTGTACTTGGCAAATGATCCCCAGACAAAGGTCATCGCCTTGTATGTAGAAGGATTCGGGGATGGCCGCAAGTTCATCGAGACTGCAAAAAGAGTGATGAAAGAAAAGAAAAAGCCGATAGTAATTTGGAAGAGCGGTAGAACCGAGGCAGGTGCAAAGCAGGCGGCATCGCACACCGGCTCGCTTGGTGGCTCTAACGCAATAATCATGGGAGCATTCAGGCAGGCAGGAATTATTTCGGTCGATAGTTATCAGGAGCTCGCCGCCGTCACAAAGGCGCTTGCCTGGCAGCCACCAGCAAAGGGCAACGGTGTGGCCATGTGCAGCAACGGCGCAGGCCCAATGATCGGTGGAATTGATCACTTTGAGAGGTTTGGCCTCGAGCTTGCAAAGGTAACGCCGCAGACACTAAAGGAGCTAAAAGAACACTTTCCACCCACATACGTAATTGGAAAGGGAAACCCAGTTGACGTGACAGGCGGCGCAAATGCGGACGATTATCGCTTTACAATACAAAAGTTCTACGACGACCCAAACGTGCACATCGTCATGCCTTGGTTTGTCTTCCAAGACGACCCGCTAGAAGAGACAATCATCCAATATCTAGCAGAGTTCTCAAGACAGCAGAAAAAACCGCTGCTTGTTGGCGGAAACGGAGGCCCGTACACACACAAAATTTCGGACCTCATTGAGAAGGAGGGAGTGCCAGTCTACGATGATCTTCGAAATTGGGTAGCTGCAGCAGCCGCACTATATCAATGGGGCAAGCACGTCTAGAGAACATTTATTTCAAAGATAAAAATCGGATCAGGCATGGCATTAGTTACAACATCAAAATCAAACGGGATTGCTACTGTCAAGATCAACAGGCCAGACAAGCTAAACGCCATGAATGTTGATGTCGCAAAAGAGATCATCTCGGTTTTCACAGAACTAGACAAAGATGACGATGTCAAGGTAATAATTTTGACCGGCGAGGGTGACAAGGCGTTTTCTGCGGGTGCAGATATCGAGTACATGTCAAAGATATCTGCAGACGAGTCAGTCGAGTACGCAAAGCTTGGCCAGTTGTTGACCGCAACGGTAGAAAACGTCTCAAAGCCAACAATTGCGGCAGTCAACGGGTTTGCGCTCGGCGGCGGGTGCGAGCTTGCAATGTCATGCGATATTAGAATTGCGTCAGACACTGCCAAACTTGGCCAGCCAGAGGTAACAATTGGCATTCCCCCAGGATGGGGCGGAACGCAACGCCTCATGAGGCTAGTCGGAATTGCAAAGGCAAAGGAGCTTGTCTACACAGGCAAGATGATAAAGGCGGACGAGGCAAAAGAGATCGGGCTTGTCAACCACGTCGTTCCACTTGCCTCGCTTGTAGAAGAGGCTACGAAGATGGCGCAGCAGATAGCGGCAAACTCTGTTTCCGGAGTCAAAATGTCCAAGATAGCAATCAACAAGGGACGAAACGCTGATCTTGACACAGGCCTTGGCGTGGAGCTGCTGGCGTGGAGGAACTGCTTTACAGATCCGGACAGAGGGCAACGCATGACTGCGTTTGTAAACAAGTCCAAAAAGTAGCTATACCTAATTTTCTTTTTCTTAGTAGGAAGTGGGTGAAAACATTATTATAATTTGGAACAACATGCTGAATCATGGCAACCGAACAATCACAGAAATTGATCACGGTAACGCAAAAAGCGGCTGAAAAGATAATCGAGTTCATGAAGGAAGAGGCAGAAAAGCCAGAATACCTTCGTGTCTACGTCCAAGGCGGCGGATGCTCAGGCCTTTCATATGGCATGGGGTTTGAGGCAAAGCCGGAAGAAGACGATCTGGTTATTGAAGAGCAAGGAGTAAAACTGCTTGTCGACAGCTACTCACAGGAACACCTCAAGGGTGCAACCGTCGATTATATCGAGTCGCTGATGGGATCAGGTTTTAAGATAAACAACCCAAACGTAACCAAATCCTGTTCGTGCGGACACTCGTTTAGCACCGAATAAAATACCAGATTTATCATTTTTAGATTCATGGCTAGCCTTAGCCATATCAGGTTCGGATGCAGATTTTTGCTAAGCACTTATATCCGCGTTTGAGAAATATAATCTAGTGAAATTTAGGAGGAATATTTTCAATTGCCACAATCAGGAATTGTCAAATATCACGTTAAGCTATCCTTTGAAGTTGACGGGCTGGTTGAGAGAGCAGACATAATAGGCGCAATTTTTGGGCAAACAGAGGGACTTCTGGGCCCAGAAATGAACCTAAATGAGCTCCAACGAGTCTCCAAAGTCGGAAGAATAGAAGTAACGTCGACTAACACCACAAACACCACAAAAGGTGAAGCACTGATTCCTATGAGTACAGACATAGATACATGTTCGCTGATAGCGGCAGCAATTGAAAGCATCGACAAGGTAGGACCGTTTGACTGCAAGTTCAAACTCAACGCCATCGATGATGTTCGAGCAACCAAAAAAGAGGACATCATGAAGCGTGCAAAAGAGATCAAGCAGCAATGGGCCACAAAGACAATATCGGAAGGCGAGACCATGCTAAAGGACATCCACGAGGGAACGTCCGTCTCAGGCAAGCTAACCACATATGGACGCGCAAAGCTTCCATGTGGTGCAGGAGTTTTCGATTCGCCATGGATAATCCTAGTTGAGGGAAGAGCGGATGTAATCAACCTCCTTCGCGCAGGAATCGACAACGCGCTTGCAATTGATGGAGCACGAATCGACGAGTCAATCAAAGACTTGTGCGACACAAAAGATAAGGTTGTTGCATTTTTGGACGGCGACAGGGCAGGAGGGTTCATCCTCAAAGAGCTCAAAGGCATGGTAGACATTGACGTGGTTCACCGCGCCCCTGAAGGCGTCGAGGTAGAGGAGCTCACACCGCAACAGATCACGGACATACTTCGAGACACAATCGAGGAGATGAAAAATCCAAAACCAAAGCCAACGCTTTCTGATCCAAACGACAAGCCGATTGCAGAGCTTGCAGAAAAGACGTACTCGCAAATCAACGAAACACTCGAAGCTGTAGGCCTCGACTCGAACAGAAATGAGGTCTTCAAGGTTCCGATATCCGAGCTTGTCTCAAAACTTTCAGTGCAGTCAGGAATAAAGTATCTAATACTAGACGGAATAGTGACCCAGCGACTGGTAGATGGCGCAAAGCAGGCAGGCATTGAGTGTGTCATAGGGCACAGAATTGCCAACCTGACAAACAAGGACGGAATCGCGCTCAAAACATTTACCGAACTTGGGGTAGCATAAAATACTCTTTTTTATTTTTTATTTTGTACATGACTGAGCTAAAGATCCAGCACCTAGTTACGCTGACCGAGCTTCTGTCGATGGGTGCAAAAAACAACTTTGTCTCCATAACGACGTCGATTCTGGGAAAAAACATACACAGGTCCCAGCAGGCAGCATCAAAGCACCTCTTAGAGCTGGAGCAAGACGGCTTTATTCAGAGAATAATGAGTGGACGAAAGATCTCAGTAAAGCTCACCCAAAAGGGATATGACAAGATTGCCGAGATGTACAACTTGTTGCAAAAAAGCCTCGAGTCAGTCCCATCCTCAATAGAGCTTAGCGGAACGCTAGTATCCGGCATGGGTGAGGGCGCCTACTACATGTCGCTAAAGGGATACACAAAACAGTTCAGCACAAAGATTGGCTATGTCCCGTTTCCTGGAACGCTCAACATAAAGCTGGACAAAAAAGAGCATGTCGAGGCCCTGCGGCAGTTGAATAGTTTTGAGGGAATAAGAATAGACGGCTTTTCGGACGGCAAGAGGACGTATGGATGGGTCAAGTGCTACCACTGCACCCTAAACGGAAAGATAGGCTGCGAGCTGATTTTGCTTGAGCGCACACACCACGACAACTCGATAGTCGAGCTAATTTCAGAGACGGACATCCGCAAAAAAATAGGCCTCAAAAACGGCTCAAAGGTAACGATCAGAATACCACTTTGAGCTCACGATCGATTTAATTAGAATAATCCTCACGTTTTTTTAATGACTAGAACGAAAATTGGAGTCATGGTAGCAGTACTCCTACTACTAGGACTCGTATCAACGCAAGGCAACGCAATAGCAGACGACGACTCTAAAAAGCCAAAAACTCTTGAATCAGAGTGTGCAAAAAAGAAACGGACCAGCTTTGACGGCCTGCTCTGCCAGGCAGTGCTTGGCCTGAACACATCGATAGACTCGTTTTTTGACGTGTTTGCGGAGCTGAACGCCGACAACACGTTTGTCGGAACGCAGACGTTTCAGGCAGCTAGTCCAGCCATAATCGTGCGGGGATCACCAACACAGGTGACCAACTTGCAGGAATGGCAGACTCTTCTGGTGTAGTTCTGTCCTCTGTTGGGCCCACTGGGACGTTTATCGGTAGCCACGCAGGTGATGGCTCGGGTCTGACAAATGTTGATGCAGACACACTCGATGGAAAGGACTCGGCGGATCTCCAAATGTCGATTACTGGAAGTTGTGGCGCAGGCTCGTCGATTCGCCAGATAAACCCAGATGGAAGCGTCGTTTGTGAATTAGACGATGCAGGATCCTCCACAGGAGACGCAGACACCTTGGACGGCCTTGACTCTACATCCTTTGCACAACTAGACGGCACGCAGACATTCACCGGCGCAAACACATTTTCAAATCTCGGCAATGTGTTTAGAGGAATTCACACAGGAGATGGAGCAGGCCTGACAAATCTTAATGCCGATTCACTTGGCGGATTTGTTCCAGCACAATATCAAAGAGCAATTGTCGGACTGTGTCCGCCAGGCCAATCCATCAGAATAATCAATGCCGATGGAAGCGTATTTTGCGAATTTGATGATGTTGGCGCCCCTGGTGGCTCTGCACTAAGCATATATGTCGCAACGAGTTCGACTACATGTCCGCAGGGAACACCTGGCGTGTGTTCGGTGCAGACAAATTGCAATCAGGGCGATACCGCATTAAGTGGAGGATTCTTTCTTGAAAACAACGCCCTTTCCAGACACTTGCGCGTCAGCAAAGACTTTCCCGTTGGATTGCCATCGCCATCTGGCTGGGCAGTCGAGTACGTAAACGAGCATCCCTCTTCAGACATGACCATGCGCGGCTATGTAGTCTGCGCTGACATGCCATAATCATTTTTTCTTTTTTATTTACAGGCCGTGAAGTGCTTCGCCATACTCTTTTTCTATTTTCGAGCTGGAAAACTCGGGGACTGGCGACTGGAGCCTTGCCACGCGCACATCCAGGCTTAGGTTCTTGCATCCATCCGTGATGAATTTTTCTTGGTGTACCTGGTCGTACCCTAGCGCTATTATGTCTGGCTTGACTAGCTCGACTGTCTTAAAGATGTCACCTTCGCTACCGACAAGACACAGATCCACCATCGAAAGCGACGCAATAAGATCCTGTCTTTGTTTTTCGGAGTGGAGCGGCCTTCTTTTTTTCATCTTTACTGCAGTGTTTGCGGTTGCAATCACAACAACTAGGACGTCACCTAGTGCCTTTGCAGCATTTAGTGTATAGATGTGGCCCGGATGTATAATGTCAAAGACACCCCCTGCCAGCACCACATGCAGTGTGCTTCGGCCAAATTCTGTAAGAGTGTAATCGCTTGTAAGTAGGTCATTTTTTACAAGGCTGTCCATTCTCTCTTTGATATAGTTCTCAGACAGCTGCAGCCTTTTGATGCAGACCTGCACCGGATCCTCCTTTGTTATAGAGCATGTGTATGCCACACCTAGAATTTTTTTGTCGATTACATCCAAGTAAGAATCACTACACAGTCGTTATTTTTATTGTATCCTATGAATTTAGCTCCGGCTCTATCCCCTTTGCTATTCGTAGTGCGTCCACTAGGCCGTCTGCATATCCGATTGAAAGTATTGCAAGCTCGTCTTTTCCTTGCTCAAAGAATTTTTCTGCGTCTTTCACATATAGCTCGGCGTTTTCAAGAACGCTTGCAAATTCTTTTCGGCCCTCATAGTGTGGCGCAATCTGCTCCAGTGCACGCCTCACCATCGGAATGTATTTTTTCATCATTTGGGCCGAGATCCTTTCCACTTTTGATGTGTTGTCAGATGGCTCATCGATACATTTTGCCAGCGCCTTTAGAGCATCAGATTCGGTAAAGTGCAACGCGCCCGGTATGACTATCGAGTGCGGCGGCGCACCAAAATCCACGCCCAAAAGGCTCCCGAGGTTTCCCGCTACGATTTTTTGCGATTCCAGGCCGATTCTTGATGCAACTACGACAAAGGTGGAGTCTGAGATCACCTTTCTTGCCTGCTCTTTTTCTGTCGCTACAAGGCTTGCCAGCGCGTCTTTTGGATCTAGGAAAAAGTTCTTGTCCTGGTTGTACTCGAGAAGCATCACCGTGTGGTTTCCTGTCCGCAAATTTTCATAAATTGCATAGTATGCAGTGGTAGGTTGGATCGAGCTCATTATTGTCACGGTTTTTCCCGCCTTGTAGTAGTGCAGGCCGCACTCGCCAATCAGCGAAGTCGTTATGGACGAGGCGTGAATGGTAGATGTTTGGATTTTTTCTGCGATTGCCCTTGTCCTAAGCTCGATGTGTGTGGTTGCGATGTACGGATCGCCAAGTGAGAGCAACGCGACATTTTTTGATTTGGCGTTTTCCAGTATCTCTTTTCCGTCCTCGACTAGCCATCGCGGCGCAGGCTTGAACTGTCCTTTTACAAGTCGTTGTATTTTTTCGGTGTCTTGTGCAGACATTGGGCTTGTGAACTGCTCAAGGTACACCACATCGGCATTTTTGATTAGGTCTTGGGTTTTTGGAGAAAGTGAATCAGGCCCGCTTATTCCGAGACCTACAAACCAGAGCATCGTCTATCTTTTTTTGGAGTCATGCAGTCGTTTTAGGTGCTGTAAAGTATTTCTTATCACTTCTATTCCCCTGAGGTACTCGCTCATCGAGACCCGCTCGTCATTGGTATGCGATGCATGCGGGTCGCCAGGGCCATATGTAACTACAGGGATGTTCCAAAGAGTTCCAATTATGTTCATGTCACCAGTTCCGGTCTTTCGGATGAGGGCAGGCCTTTTGCGTTCTACATCCATAACTCCAAGCGTGAACGCCCGGATAAGCGGCGAGTCCAGCGGTGCCTCAAATGGCTCCGTCTCGTCTATTACTGAGTATATCGCCTCGACTCCCTGTTTTCTTGCAATTTCCGTTACCTTTGAGGCGATTTTTTCGCCAACTGTCTTGCAGTTGAGGTTTACAGGGATCCTAATGTCCATTACCGTGTTACATTCTTTTGGCGTCACGTTGTGGCTGTCCCCTCCCTTTACTTCGGTGATGGTGGCAGTCAGAAGCATCCCTTTTGATTTGCCTTCCTGGTTTTCCTCAAGGGATTTTTTTAGCTCCGACGTAAAGCGCATAGATTCTTCGATTGCATTTTTTGCAAGCCACGGTGCCGAGGCGTGTGCGGAATCACCAACGTTTACTTTGAGGTTTATCGCTATTCTTCCCTTGTATGCTATTGTGACATTTGTAACGCCACTGGGCTCTCCAAAAATCGCATAATCTATGTCGAGTTTTTGTTTTGCCAGGTTTTTGATGCCGGTTGCGTTTCCTTCTTCGTCCACTGCGCCAACAAAGATTATCGTCCCGTTGTTTTTTTGGATTGTCGATGCTGCAAGGAGCATTGCCATCAGAGGAGCCTTTGCGTCCGATGCGCCCCTGCCGTATAGAAAGTCACCTTCTTTTCGGACCTTTACCTTACCAGGTACTGTATCCATATGGCCGCACAGCAATACTCGTGGCGAGCCCGAGCCAATTGTAGCAATGATGTTTCCCACCTCATCTATTCGTATGTTGTCAAACCCAAGATCGTCGCATTTGTCTGCCAGAAACTCTGCCAATGGTTTTTCTGCAAGCGATGGGGTGTACAACCTCAATGCCTTTTCAAGCATTTTGATTGAGAATCGCGGCGTTATTGTAAATGACGAGTCCATTTTATTTTCCTGCGTTAACTGCGTATTCTAAAATCTTTGCTGCAATATCTACGCCGGTTACGCGTGCGACATTCCGGTATTCCGTGGTGTTGTTTATCTCGTGCACTATAAGGCCCCGGTCATTGCTTTCCATGAGGTCTACTCCGACTATTTGGCCCTTTACTGTGTTTTTTGCCCTTATACACATGTCTTCCAGCTCTTTTGTCACCTTGCAGACCTCGGCAGTTCCTCCGAGGTGTGTGTTTGTCTTCCAGTTTTTTTCCGTCGAGTTTCGATAGATTGCTCCCGCTACCGAGTCTCCAATAACTATTGCCCTAATGTCACGCGGAGGCCTTTGTACAAATTCCTCAAGATAGTGCACTTGGTAAATTGGATACATTTTTTCCCTTTCCTCAATTATCCCTTCTGCCGATTCTTTGTTGTTTAGCTTTGAGACCATCCTGCCCCAGCTTCCGACTGTTGGTTTGATGACCCGTGGATAGCCCAGACTGTCAAGTGCTGCAAGTGCAGCCTCTTTTGAGAACGCTACAGTCACATATGGTGTTGGGATTCCCGCATTACGCAAAAGCATGTGCGTGAAGAGTTTGTTTCCAGCGTACACTCCGCAGTAAAGAGAGTTGATTACGTTTGCCCCCATCCCTTCAAGTGCTGCAGTTGAGTGCAGGTTTCTGTAGTAGCTGACGCATCGCTGCAGCACCGTAGAGTACTCGGTTTTTTTGTCAACATCTAGGATCAGGTTCTTACAATCTACCATTTGGAGATCAATGCCCTTTTTCGCTGCGGCTTCGGTGAGGGCTTTTTCTTCTGGTCGGATAGTGTCGTAGAGAACCGTTATTTTGGAGCTCACTGGCCCCAGTCCTCTCCAACGCTTTGAGCTGGCTTTAGCCCAAAGCCGCCGGAAGATTTTGTTATCTCAAAACTTGCGCCGCAGTCAGGGCAAGTCACAATCTCGCCGTCAACGGCATCTTTCGGAACTGAAATTTCTGAGTCACATTCAGTACATTTTGCCATGGTTATTCTTTAGAATCCTTGGAGTCATTAATTATCTTTCTTTCAAGCTTGCTGTCAAGTGGAATCTCAAGGAGGTCTCCCATTCTGAGGTTTTTAAGCCCGTGTGCTACTGCTTTTGCTTGCTCGTCGTTTTTGTCCAAGCCCAAAATCGACATCAGATATGCAGAACCTGTCTTTCCCGCAAGCTCGCCAAACACTATTCTGCGCCTGTTTCCCACTACACGCGGTGGGATTGGTTCGTACGCCGCAGGATTTCTAAGTATGGCTGCCAAGTGCGTGCCTGCCTTGTGCTTGTATGCGGTAGGCCCAACGATTGGCTTTGAGTCGTATGGCACGATTCCAGTGTATTCCTCGATTAGCCTTGAAAGGTCAGTCAGCATGTCAAGCCTGAAATCGTTTGGGGATCTGTACAGATATGTCATTGCGACTGCTACCTCAGCAAGCGATGGGATTCCGGTTCGCTCGCCAATTCCGTCAATCGTGGTATGGATTTGTTCTGCGCCCGCATCTATTCCTGCAAACGCATTTGCAACTGCAAGGCCCATGTCGTTGTGGCAGTGGACATCAAGCGGTGTCTTTATCTTATCATGAACCATCTTTACAAAATTATACATTCCACGAGGCCGCATTATGCCAACGGTATCTGGAAGGCTTATTCTGTCAACTCCGGCCTCTTCGATTGCCTTGCAGATCTTGAGTAGGAACTCCGGGTCTGCTCTGCTGCCGTCTTCTACAGTAAACCTCATCTTTAGGCCGTGTGATTTTGCATACTCGACAGTTTCAACTGCGCGCCTTAACGCTTCTTCCCTTGTGATTCGTAGTTTGTCCTTTAGATGAATGTCGGAAATTCCAAGATATGTTGCGGTCCATTTTGGGTCGCACTTGAGGGCCACGTCCACGTCAGTTTTTAGCGCCCTCACGTGTGCGACAATGTCTGCTTTTAGTCCCTGCTTTATTATGGTCTTTGTGGCCTCGAAATGATCTTCAGATACAACCGGCGATATCTCAATTTGATCAACGCCGAAATAATCAAGCATCCATGCAATTTGGATTCTCTGCTTGTTGGTAAAGGTCACACCTGGGTGCTGTTCTCCTTCTCGCAGTGTGCTGTCAAGCACGCGTATTCGTTTTGGCTTTTTGTCGTACTCGTTATACAGGTGCGCATAATAGTTTGGATCGTTCATTTGCAGAGTTGTTAGGCGCTTGTACTGGTTATAAACATATTCGTACTAAAAACGGTTGAAATCAGCGTAAAGTGATACCAATATAGGCATAAAACAAAGATTCTGATCCGAATTTCGCCCTAGGTAACATCGCGCAGAATTATTACGGTGTTGGTGTCAGAGACACCTGGGATTTTGCGAAGCGAGTCGATTGCACCGTTTATCTCAGTTATGTTTGGCGCCGAGATTATCACTGCAATGTCATACTGCCCAGTTATTTCGTAGACTGTTTTTACTCCTTCCAGTTTTGTGAGCCTAGCAGAGACCTTTGAAGTGTCTATCGAGGACTCGACTGATATCAAAACTATTGCCTTTGTCGCGTTTTGCTCGCCCAATTCTATTGTGAACTTTTTGATGATGCCGCCATCGAGCAGGTTTTTTACGCGCCGTCTTACCGCAGACTCGGAAAGCCTTAGCTTTTTTCCAATGTCTACAAATGACTGACGCGAGTCGTCCTTTAGAAACTTGAGTATTTCATTATCGATTTTGTCCTTGTACATTTCTCCTCTCCGCTTCCCTAGCAAATAACCTGTCCAGTACCTCTAATACTTTGTTGATCTCGTCTTGTGTTATGACAAGGGGCGGCAGCAGTCTGAGTATGTTTCTGCCAGAATATAACAGCAACACCCCCTCCTTTATTGCATCAAAGAGTATGTCTCTTACTTCGAACTTCATCTCGATTCCTATCATGAGGCCCTTGCCCCTCACCTCGCGAATTATGCTGTGTTTTTGCCTGAGTTTTTCGAGTCCGTCGATGAATGTCTTGCCGACCTTGGCAGCATTGTCGATTAGGCCGTCCTGTGTCAGCGCCTCAAGTGTAGCAGTTCCGGCTGCGCACGAAAGCGGGTTTCCTCCAAATGTCGAGGAGTGCTCTCCCTTGCTTATCGAGGCCAATATGTCAGGCCTAGTCAGAGTAGCGCTCATTGGCACACCGCCTGCTATTCCCTTTGCAAGGCACATGATATCCGGTGCTGTATTCCAGTGCTGGCATGCCCACATCTTTCCTGTTCTTCCGAGCCCTGCCTGGATTTCGTCAAAGATTAAGAGGACTCCATTTTCGTCGCAGATCTTGCGCACCGCCTGCAAAAACCCGTCAGGGGCAACCACTATTCCGCTCTCGCCTTGGATAGGCTCCATTATTACAAACGCCGTGTCTTTGTTTATTTTTGATCGTAGCGCCTCGATGTCCCCAAACGGCGCAAAGTCGACCTTTTCGACAAGCGGCAAAAATGATTTCCTGTATTTCGGATTAAATGTAACAGATAATGCACCCAGTGATTTTCCGTGGTATGATCCGTTCATGGCGATCATTCCCGGCTTGCCGGTGAATTTTCTTGCAAACTTGATTGCCGCCTCTACTGCCTCTGCTCCACTATTCCCAAGGTGCACCTGTGTGAGTCCCTTTGGCGCTACCTTGATCAGGTTCTCCAGGAACTCTTCTCGTGTTTTATTGTACAGCGAGGTGTGAACCGTAATTATTTTGTCTAGCTGTGCCTTTAGTGCGGCCACGACCCGTGGGTTTCTGTGTCCCACAAGTGCCACCCCATACCCACCCATGCAGTCGATGTATTCCTTGTTGTTAATGTCCCAGACTTTGGCCCCGAGTCCCTTTTCCACAGTTACTGGGAATTTCTGATGGTGGCTGCCTAAAAAGTCATCTTCAGTCATTTTGTGATCACCGTGCATTTTGTGTGAGAGATTGCCGACGATATAGGATTTTCCCGCTGCCCGTTTCCGATTAGTGCCTCTTTTACCCCCATGTCCAGGGCCTCGGTTGCGGCAAGGATCTTTTTTTCCATCCCAAAGCCGACCTTTGGCCTTATCTCCTTTGCTTCGGCATTTGTCAGTTTTTCAACCAGCTTATCGTCCATGAACAGCCCGTCGACGTTTGTCAGAAACAGGATTTTGTCGCTCTGTATTGCGCCTGCGACGTTTGCTGCAGCCCTGTCCCCGTCGATGTTTAGGAATTCAAACTCCTTGCTCACCGCAATAGGCGATATTACCGGCGTATACCCATTAACCAAAAGCAGCTTTAGGAGTCCAGAATTGACCTTGCTTACCTTTCCGGTATAGCCACCGTCGATCATTTGCTTTCTGCCCTTTTCGTTTATTATTACGAGCTTTTCCTTTCTATCTGCCTGGAAGATCTGCCCGTCGACTCCGCTGAGGCCAACCGCATTGATGCCGTTTTTTTGTAGCATCAGGACTATTGACTTGTTTATTTTACCAGACATTACCATTGTAAAAATTTCCGCAGTCTCCTTGTCGGTGTATCTTGATTTTATTCCTCCTGGAGATACTACGAACTTTGGCTCCTTGCCGAGCAGCTCGCATGTCTTTGTTACTTCTTTTCCTCCGCCGTGGACTAGGATCACTCCTTCCTTATCTGCCACTTTTTTTATGTCGGAAATTGTTGATGGATGAAGGTTTTCTACAACGCTCCCGCCTATTTTGATCGTGATCATTTTTTAAACTGGAGTCAGTGGCGCGTATCTGAGCCCATCCATTTCGTCAAATCCGGCCATGATGTTCATGTTTTGGATGGCAGAGCCGGCTGCACCCTTCATCAGGTTATCTGAGGCAGACAGTGCAATAACCCTGTGGTTGTCTTCGTCTATGTCAAATCCAATGTCGCAAAAGTTCGAACCTACTACGAACTTTGGATCTGGGAATTTGTAAAGGCCCTTTTTGTCTCGGATTAATCTGATGAATCTCTCGTTTTTGTACATCTCGCGGTAAACCTTCCAAAGTTCCAGCTCCGTCATGTCTTTTAGGAGAAATGTGTGGTTCGTACACAAGATTCCACGGACTATGTCAACTGCATGTGGGCTCATAGATACCTTTACTGGCTTTCCTGCGATTTCCGATAGTTCTTGTTCGATTTCGCCTGTGTGTCTGTGCTTTGCCGGCTTGTAGGGCCTAATCACACCAGAACGCATCGCATGATGCGTACCTGCTACACTTCCTGCACCTGCACCAGACGAGCCGATCTTTGAATCGACGACTATGTGATCAGTATCAATGAGGTTATTTTTTATGAGCGGCGCCAGCGCAAGCAACGATGTTACTGCCATGCATCCAGGACATGACACCAGTTGAGCGTTTTTTATCTGCTCGCGGTGCAGTTCTGGAACCCCAAAGACGGATTTTTTCAAATAGTCAGGATGTGGGTGTTCCCAGCCGTACCACTTGGTATACCCGTCCTGGTTGTGCAAGCGATAGTCTGCTGAGAGGTCAACTACCTTGAGACCCCTGTCATACAGAGACTTTACTATTTCTGTTGCGGTTCCGTGTGGAACTGCTGTAAACACAAGATCGCACTTGTCTGACATTTTATCGTAATCAAGCTCCGAGAATGTAAGTTCTGTAAATCCCTTGAGCGCAGGCTGGACTCGGTGCAGATACTCTCCGACATACTGCCTTGATGTAACCATGGTGATCTCGGTTTTGGGGTGGGTCACCAAAAGACGCAGCATCTCGCCTCCTACATATCCAGATGCGCCAACTACTCCTACTCGTAACATGTCCCTACCACAAGGCGGTGTAATTTAATATATTCTGAATCAAAAAAAAATTTATTCAATTTCATATAGTGAAATGATATGGCAAGATCCAGTGTAGAAAATCTCAAAAAAGCAAAAGCTGACTACAACCGCAGCCGCTACAACAAAGATCCGGAATTCAAAAACAAGGTCAAGGAGTCATATCGGAAGTGGTATACAAAAAACAAAAAGTCAGTAATTGAAAGGGTTCTAAAGAATCGCCAGAAAAGTCATGCCAAGTATCTTGAATATCAAAAAGAGCACTACCAGTATCTCAAGTACCGCAAAAAATATGCTGCAAAGAGCAGCAGCTAGTCATGTAGATATTGGCAGCCGTTTGTTTTGATCTATTTTCGTATTTGGGTCAGTGCAAACGATATCATTTCTTGCGGAATGTTCTTTTTTGCGACTCTTGCCATCCCCTTGAACTCCACAGTATTGTTAAGTTCATGCACCAGTAGGCCGCGCTTTTTGTCCTCCATGAGGTCGATTCCCAAAATGCCGCCACCTACTGCCTTTGATGCCCTAAGGCATAGATCCTCAAGTTCCTTTGTTATTTCGCATAGTTCAGGATCCCCTCCCAGCGCTATGTTTGTCTTAAAATCTCCCTGCGACTTGCGATACATTGCAGCAATTACCTGGTCGCCTGCAGTTATGGCTCGGATGTCCCGTGGGGGCCTGTCTATCATTTCCTGCAAATAATAAATTCGGTCGTGCGAGCCGTCCTCGATTTCACGCATCTCTATTATTGCCTCGGTTGTGTCCTTGTCACGTAGTGGTAGGATGCCCCTGCCCCAGCTTCCAATTATTGGTTTTATCACAATGGGATAGCCTACTTTGTTTATGAGGTTCATTGCTTCCTCCGATGAAAACGCAAAGTATGTCTTTGGAGTTGGCACTCCTGCTTTTTTTAGCAAAAGCGACGTTATCATTTTGTTGCCGCACTTGTCTGCGACGTCATGCGTGTTGATCACCGGAACCCCTAGGAACTCTAGGCACGCAGTAAAATGCAGCCCGCGGAAATAGCTGACACACCTTTCCATCACAACATCGCCAAAGTCAACATCCCCCCTTTTGCTTTCGGTACTCAGCTGAGTTGTTTTTGCATCCAGCATTATGGTATCGTGACCCATCTTAGATGCTTCGTCCTGAAGCATCTTTTCTTCTAGTCGGAGTCTGTCAAAGACGATACAGACTTTGGACAACTATTCTCCCCAGTCTTCGCCAACGCTTTCTGCGGGTTTTAGCTCCAGATTTGCTCCGCTTTTCTTTGATATCTCAAAGTCTGCGCCGCATTCTGGGCACGATACTATCTCGCCCACAGCCGCATCGTCTGGTACGTTGATTGGTGCATCACATTCTAAACAGTTCATTACGATCCTTCTCACCTCTTGTTTAGTAATTTATTAGCTTCTGTCGTCTGCAATCCCCACAGCTCAACAAAGCCAGCTGCCTTTCTCTGATCAAACGCAGAGCCTTTTCCATAGGTAGCAATGTCGCGGTTATACAGCGAATGTTTGGATTTTCGCCCCACTACCCTAAGGCCGCCCTTGTAGAGCTTTAGCTTGACGGTTCCTGTTACAGTTTTTTGGGATTGGTCAATGAATTTATCCAAATCTGACTTTAGCGGGTCCTGCCACAGCCCAGAGTACGCCAGCCATGCCCATTCTTGGTCGACAAGCGACTTGAACTTGTTTTCGTGTTTTGTGTGAACCATTTTTTCCAGATCAGAGTGCGCCTCTATGATGCACAACGCCGCCGGCGTCTCATAGACTTCGCGGGATTTTATGCCCACTACCCGGTCTTCAATGTGATCCACTATGCCGACTCCGCAAGAGCCTGCCACCTTGTTTGTGTATTCGATTAGTTTCACTGGGCTCATTTTCTTTTTGTCCACCGCTACCGGGATTCCGCTTGCAAACTCTATTTCCATGTATTTTGGCTTGTCCGGAAGATCCTTTGTCTTTACCCAGATAAACGCGTCCTGCGGTGGCTCACTGTAGGGGTCTTCGAGATTTCCCCCTTCGATTGCTCGCCCCCAGAGATTTTGATCAATTGAGAACTTTTTTGATACAGTGTCTATCGGAATGCCGTGAGCCTTTGCAAACTCTAGCTCCGTTGCCCTGTCAAGGTTCAGATCACGAATCGGCGCAATTATTGGTAGACTGGAACCCGAGCCGAATGTGACGTCAAACCGCACCTGATCATTTCCCTTTCCGGTGCAGCCGTGCGCCAGTGCATCGACTTTTTCCTTTTTTGCCACATCAAGAACCTTTTGTGCGATGAGTGGCCTGGCAAGCGATGTCGCAAGGCAGTATTTTTTTTGGTACAGGGCATTTGCCTTTATTGCCGGATGTATGAACTTCGTGACGAATTCCTCCTTTGCGTCGATGTTGTAATGTCGCAAGACGCCAAGATTCTTTGCCTTGGCGGCGATTTTGCGCTGGTCGCTTCCCTCTCCCACATCTACTGTCACAGTAATTACATCCATGTCGTGGTGTTCTTGCAGATACTTTACCACAACCGAGGTATCAAGTCCGCCAGAAAAAGCAAGCACTGCCTTTTGTTTCATTAGAGCTTTTGCATCAAAACAATTTGCATTTATCTTTTGTGCTGATCTTGTTTTGGCTGTCAGATTTTGTGGTGGAGAATTTTCGTTCCAAAATTTTGGAAAAACTTACGGCACGGTTTTCCAAATAGCTTTAGCTAAAATCCGATCACTATTTAACCGAAGTTTCATAACGCTGTTTTATGAAAATTCTTGTCTTGGCAGGCATTGTAGCAGCCGCAACAATACTTGCAGTGGTTGCGGTCGCCAGCACTGGTGTCGAGTCGGCCCAAGGCATAGTTCGCGTGGCATTTTTTGCAAACATCGCACACGCAGTTCCAATAGTGGGCATTGAAAACGGCGAGTTTGCAAGAGAGCTTGTCGACATCCCGATAGAAGCAAAGATTGTAGATAGTGGCCCGCAGGCAATTGAAGCGCTCTTTGCGGGCTCGGCCGACATTGCATATGTTGGTCCTGCGCCGTTTGTCAATGGATATATCAAATCAGGGGGGGACGATCTGAAGGTTCTTGCTGGAGCTGCAAGCAACGGGGCAAGCTTTGTCATACAAAAAGACTCCAACATAGCATCGGCTGCAGACCTAGCGGGAAAGAAAATTGCTGCGCCATTCATTGGGAACACACAAGACGTCTCGCTGCGACATTATCTCTCTGAGAATGACCTCAGACCAGCAGAAAGAGGCGGCGATGTGATAATTTACAACATATCAAACTCGGAAATCTTTACGCTTTTTGCAAAGGGTGACATTGACGCGGCCTGGGTGCCAGAGCCTACTGCGACGATCCTAGTTGAGCAGCTCGGTGGCAAGCGCTTGTTCAATGAAGAAGAGATTTGGCCAACCAAACAGTTTTCATCCGTTTTGTTAATTGGCAGAACCGACTTTGTTGAAAAACACCCAGAGTTGATAAAAAAATGGTTGACCGCACACAAAAACACCATATCCTGGATTAACGAAAATCCAAAAGAGACCGAGTCCATCTTTATCGATTTTTACAGCAAACACACAGGTAAAAGACTAGACGAAAACATAGTGCAGGAAGCATTTTCTAACATCGTAATTACACAGGATCCGATCCCAGAATCCATACGGATTTTTGCAGAGCGTGCGTACTCACTTGGGTATCTTGGACGCTCTGGTTACAACCTAGATAATATGTTTTATTCCGACGGAAATGCGCAGGAGATCAGGCATTGGCAAAACTAGTAGCAAAGAACATTGTCAAGTATTTTGATCACGACGGCCAGAAGCTAAAGGCGCTGGGTGGAATCAACCTCACTGTTGAGGCAGGCGACTTTGTGTGCCTTGTTGGGCCGTCGGGGTGCGGCAAGTCCACGTTTTTGCGAATTGCCGCCGGTCTGCAAAAACCAGAGGGTGGCGAGATACTACTGGACAACAGGCCGATAACCCGCACAGGCCCCGATAGAATACTGGTTTTCCAAGAAGGTGCGCTCTTTCCGTGGCTTCGTGTACGTGACAACGTCGAGTTTGGCCTAAAGATTGCCGGAATCCCCGAGGCAGAACGACATGAGATCTCTGGCAGATATCTGGACATGATGCAGCTTACAAAGTTTGCAAACTCGTACACCTACCAGCTTTCTACAGGTATGAAACAACGGGTCGCAATAGCAAGGGCACTTGTCATGGATCCTGAGGTGTTACTGATGGACGAGCCGTTTGCGTCACTTGATGCGCAGACTCGTGACCTGCTTCTTGTCGAAATGCAGATGATTTGGCAGAAAACTAAAAAGACAATCGTGTTTGTAACGCACAGCATCTCAGAGGCGGCCATTCTTGGCAACAAGGTTGCAATCTTTACACACAGGCCATCGACGATTAAGAAAGTCGTGCAGATAGACTACAAAAGGCCAAGGCTTGCAGAGGACGAGGGTCTCATGAAATATCAGCAGGAGATTTTGGCCGAGTTGCGGCCCGAGGTAAGATCAAAGGAGGCAGAAGAGTCTTGAGTGCAAAGATCATGGCAAAAAAGATCGCGTTTTATGCAGGAATTGTTTTGGTGTGGCAGGCATTTGATGCGGCAAACATATGGAACGATAATGTATTTCCATCACCATATGAGGTGGCAGAAGACCTAGCCTACGGGGCAGTAGACGGAACCCTTTGGTACGGCATTGGAACCAGCCTCTGGAGACTGGTTGTCGGACTCCTCATCGCAATAGGCGGAGGGATCGTTCTTGGAATATTCATGGCGCGCGTCGAAACAGTGAACCAAACAATTGGCTCCATCATACTTGGGCTGCAGTCGATTCCGTCTGTTGCGTGGGCGCCACTTGCAATAGTTTGGTTTGGCCTTACCGATGCCGGGATAATTTTTGTCACAGTGGCAGGAGCAATATTTTCCGTTACAATCAACACATATACTGGCGTCAAGAACATCAACCCAGACTTTATCGCAGCCGCCCAGAACATGGGCGCAAAGGGAGACCAGCTGATAACAAAGGTTCTCATTCCGGCCGCGTTCCCATATATGATATCTGGATTCAAGCAGGGCTGGGCGTTTGCATGGCGCGGAGTGATTGGTGCTGAGCTCTTGTTTTCGTTTTTGGGCCTAGGCTTTTTGCTAAATGTCGGCCGTCAGCTAAACGACGTTTCCCAAGTAATAGCCATGATGCTAGTCATAATGATAATTGGGATTGTAATTGACGGCCTTGTCTTTAAGAGACTTGAAGACAAGGTCATGTCAAGATGGGGCCTTAGATAGCGCCTAGACGTTTTTAATTTTTGATTTTACCTTTTGGACTACATCGTCTGGAATTGAAGATATGTTATGGTCTTTTTTTGCATGCTCTGCTATTTTTTTGAGCAGTTCTTGCTCGCTTGCTTCAGTTGCAGACCAGCCGCAGCCGGCTATGACGTCGCCGCAGGAAAACTTTTTTGCCATGGTACGATATCTGCGGACAAGAATTTAACATTATTTACGTATTTTGAGTGACACTAGGAACGCCACGATGCAGACTCCAACTGCAAAATACATCACAGCGACATGGCCGTAGTACAGAGACACTGTTCCAGCAACTATCGGGCCTATCACATTTGCAATTGATATAGTGGAATTGAAAATTCCAGTCGAGGTTGATTTTGGGTTGTTTTCCATGAGATGGATGCTGCCTCCAATGTACAAAAATGCCCAGGTCACCCCAACCAGTGCCATGAATGGGATTGCCACCCACCAGCTTGTCATGAGGGCCATCCCTACAAATACAAATACTGTCAGGCCTATTCCTATTTTGAACTTGGTGATGTTTTTTGTAGTGATTTTGCTTCCCATCAGGTTCATCAGTATAAACGCGGACGCGGTATTTGCTACATAGACCATCGACACTTCGTACAATTTTGCACCAAGTGCTTCTGTCAGGACAAGCGGTAGGATAGTCCACACGGCAGTTGCGCCAATGTGTCGGAGCAAGAGCGACAAGAAGAGGTGCCTGTTTTTTGCGATGACTTTTTTTGTAGCTCCAGCTTCCAGTTCTCGCGGTATGGTATAGTTAGGAAGTTTTGTGGAAAACACAAGGCCTGCCAAGAACAATCCGGCGCTGATCAGAAAGATTGTTTTTTCGTTGTTTGCGATTCCTGCCGCTACTATACCTGCCAGCCAGCCAAGGGCGTGAAACGATATCACCGATGCTACCTTGGACTTGTCCTTTCCGGACTCGTACGTGTAGGCAAGTAGTGCTGGCACCATCATGCCGCTTGTAACGCCGGCGGCAAGGCGCACCAACAACAAGTAAAATGAGTTGTCTGCAAGATAATGCAGTCCAAACGCCAGTGCACAACCGACGAAGCCGATTTTGATAAAGACCAGCCTTTTTCCGCTTGCGTCGGAGATCCTCCCAAAATACAGGCTGGACAGAATCTGTGCAAGAAAAAACGACGCGATTGTAAGGCCGACCTCAAATATTGAGCTTGTCAGGTTTTGCGCCAGAATTGGCATAAAGACATAAACGATGGAGACACCGCTGTGCTGGAAAAACGTAGCGCCACGGATTAGATTGTTTGTTCCTAGTTTTTGTTGCATGAAGT
>CAZITM010000013.1:0-4844 GCA_964542205.1 uncultured Candidatus Nitrosotenuis sp. | reverse complement strand
TTTTTACTTGGTGGCTGTGAGTTGCCGATTAATTTATTTCAAAGCGGTCATTCCCAATTCTTTCTACATACGGATTTGTGATCACAGACACATAGTAGATGTCACAATACAAAATATTCTGCTTCTGGGTGATGCACTATGATAGCTGCAGTTGACTGCTCCGGGATTATTTGCCCTGCTTCCGTCAATGTCATTCCAGATTTTTGTGGTTCTAACAATTTCCAGACCAGATGGTGTTGAGACACATCGGGACAGCTTGGATATCCCCACGAGTAGCGCAGTCCTCTTTTGTCGTCAAGTCCAAGCTCCTTTTTGATTCGTGCGTTGACAAGTTCTGCCAGTGCCTCCGCTGTTTCCACTGCAAGGCCGTGCAGGTAGTATGCATCGGTGTACCTGTTCTCCTTGTTCCATTTGTCAATTGTCTCCTGGGTTTTGCTCCCAACCGTAACAGACTGAAAGGCGACGACGTCATTTTCCCCAAAATAGTCTGCAAGACACAGGTGTTTGCTTTGCGATGATCTTGGAAATTCAAAGACCACTTGACCGTTTGGCCCGTCTACTGTAAGCCTGCCGTCTTTGCCGTGGCACGTAAAATATCCGTACACTGCCCTTGGCTCAAACAGATTCTCATCCAGTACTTTTTTCTTCCAGTCCACTAGGAGTTTTTCCCCTTGCGCGTCAGCGTTTTTCATTCCTCGCAGTCCCCAGGATAGCACAAATAGGGATTTTTTGCTAAGATACCTCCAGACCTCCTCCAAGTTGATGTCTTTTGGCTCAAGCCGAATTGCTTTTCCCAGAACCGGCGCAGCCGGCGGCGTCACCGGCGTTATCCCAGAGTGCGGCAGCTCGTCTTCTTGTCTTTCTACCTTGGTCTCTTTCCACTTTTCCATCTTTGAGTGCCATTCCTTTACGAACTGCTCCTTTTCTGGCGAGACCAACCTATCCATGGTCTTTAGGCCATCAAACATCGTCTTGCAGTAAAAGACACCATGTGTGTATAATCCGCCTTCCTTTGCTATTCTGTTGATGTAGTTGGAGTTTATTGCAGCGCCTCCGCACAAAACCGGGATTGTAAAGTTGTTCTGCCGCGCATACTCGACAAAATACTGCATCTGTTTTGAGGTCGAGACTAGGAGTGCCGACAGTCCTATTGCATCTGGCTTTACCTCGTTTATCTTTTCTACGAACTTTTGCAGTGGCACCTGCTTGCCAAGGTCATAGACGGTATAGCCGTTGTTCTCAAAGATGGTCTTGACCAGGTTTTTCCCAATGTCATGCACATCCCCATACACGGTTCCAAGTACTAGCTTTCCCTTGCTAGAGCCCTCCTCCTTTAGCAGATATTTTTCAAGCTCGGAGACTGCTGCTTTCATGCACTCGGCAGATTTTAGCACAAATGGTAGAATTAATTCTCCTGCGCCAAACTTGTCGCCGACTTCTTTCATTGCCGGAAGGAGATCATCATTTAGTGTTTGGATTGCGGCAGAATGCGTCACACTTGGTGGCAGCCCTACAATGCTTTTTGTTTGCGGGATTTTTTCTGCGATTGCATCTCGGACATCTGCCTCGATGCCATCTTTTAGTCTGTTTACTATTCTAAAGTTGGCTCGCTTTGCCGCAGGCCAGCTTGGATCGATTTGTGCCTTTTTTTCAGAAGTAATCCTAGTCCCTATTTTTTCAAAGTGGGCTATTAAGTTCGCAAGGGCGTTTGCATGTCTGTTAAATATCAGGTCTTCAGCCAGTCTCCGCTCTTTTTCATCGATTTCCGCATATGGGACTATCTCTTTTGCGTTGACAATTGCTGCGTCAAGGCCTGCCTTTACTGCATGGTACAAAAACACAGAGTTCAGTATCTTTCGCGCAGAAGGTGCAAGACCGAAGCTGATGTTACTTAAGCCCAAGACGGTAAAGGCATTTGGGAATCTCTGCTTGACCAACTTTATTCCCTCCAGGGTGTTTTTGCCGGCGTCTAGAAACTCTGCCTCGCCCGTTGCTAGCGTAAATGTCAGAACATCGAATATGAACTGGTCCTCTGTGAGGCCGTATTTTTTGCCAGTTTCCAGCAGCAATGCCGCGGTCTCCACCTTTTCCTGCGGCGTCTTTGCCATTCCCTTTGGTCCTATACACAGCGCGATTGCCGGAACTCCGTATTTTGCCATAAGTGGGGCAAGTTTGTGGAATCTGCTGCCGTCACCTTCCAGATTAATCGAGTTGATTATTGGTTTTCCTGGAATCTGCTGGATTGCAGCCTCTATTACATTTGGATCGGTTGAATCTATCACCAGTGGTGCGTCTATCTCAAGCGATAGGCGCTTTACGAGTTTTTTCATAAACTCTAATTCGTCTGCTCTTTCAGTTGTCGCAACGCAGACGTCGATGCAGTGTGCTCCGTCCTCCACTTGGTTTCTTGCCAGTTCAATTAGGCCGTCAAAGTCGTCAGACAGCACGAGTTGTTTTGCTTTTTTTGATCCTTGTGTGTTCAGTCGTTCTCCAATTATCAGTGGCGGCGGAACCTGTTTTAGCTCGATTGCCTTTAGTGACGAGCTTATCCTCGGGATTTTCAATTGCATTCAATTTCGTTGTTTTTTCTAAATATATACCAGTTTTTCTAATATTGACCGTATAGTTAGTGTTTTAGGAGTTTGGACTAGTAGTTTAGTCCCGCGTGTTTCATAATTTTTTTAGCTGTTTTATCCAAATCTACATCAGGGTTTGCCGAAACAAGTAATACGTTAGAGCCGAGTGGAAAGCTCATCATCACTGCCTTTTCTCTGCGCGATGCACTGTACTTGACTGGGCCCAGACTGTAATCGAATTCCTTCCTCATAGACACTCTCAGAACAAGCTCCATGTACATTTTTTGTCGCTCCGCTTGGTCTTCAGGGGGAGTTGTGCCTTTTTTGAAGCCGCCGGCGACGAGCTTGCCCATCTTGTTTATCACTCCCGCAAATCTGATCTCGGGAAATTCCAACAATGTCTGGCATTTTTGTTCAAAAAGCCACGACTCGTTTGACTTTTCCATCAGCATGCGTATCACCGTTCAGCGAACCTAGCTTCGTCGCTGTCAAAAATATCTACGACATGGGCTGCCAATCTCTCAATGTCCGTTCCAGGGTCTGCTGATATTAGCAGTATTATTTTGGTGAGTGGGAATGGGAAGCTTATCAGGATCACTTTTTCTCTCCTTGCAGCCACATAACTTGTAGTCCCAAGCGTTTCGTCAAACGATTTTGACAGTGAGATGTTTGAGACGAATCTAATGAATTCGTCTAGTCTTTGCTTGTCTTTTTCAAGTAGGGCCAATCCTTTTTTGAAGCCGCCGGCGACGAGCTTGCCTTTTTCGTCAATTATTCCAGCAAACCTGATCTCTTTTTCCTCGCAAAGTCTCTTGCATTTTGCATCATAATCAGGATATTGGATTAGTCCATACATCTTAGTCTTGCCCGTCGATTCCCATCAAAGTCAGGGTGGAACGAATTCTGTCAATTTTGCGTATTTTTGATGTGATTATGTCGCGTATTAGCTCATGGGATGGGGCGTCAACCTTTGCCAAGATGTCGTACGCCCCAAAGACCCCTTGGATTTCCCGAACGCGGTTTATCGATTTTAGCTCAGATATTACGCGTTCTTCCGAGCCGAGATCACAGTTAATCAAAACGTATGCAGTCGACAAATCATTCCTCTGATATATTATGCACTCTACATATTTATCATGAATTATGCATAATTTGTAAATTCATTTAATTTATGAGATATAACAGCACATTTGTTTTATGAGTCCGATTTTAATTGAGAAAAAATCAATATTTGATAATGATTAAAAAATCATCTCGATTCTTTTTCGTCGATTACCTTTCTTAACTCAGCGATGTGTGCCGGGTTTGTTCCGCAGCAGCCACCAATTATTCTCACCTTTTTGTATTTGGTGACAAAGTCCCTTAGTGCCTCTGCCATTTTTTCTGGTTTCATCTTGTATATGGCACGACCGCCCTCGTTTTCAGGCATGCCGGCATTTGGCACCACAAGTAGGTCTAGTCCCTCCTGCTCGTTTAGCCATTGGACACTTGGAGCCATCTCTATTGGGCCTGTGGAGCAGTTCAGTCCAAATATATCGATCCCCATATCCGATACAGTCGTATATGCGGCCTGGACGTTTGTTCCAAGGAGCATCTTTCCGTACTGGTCAAGCGTTACGTTTGCAATGATTGGCACTTTTTTTCCTAGTTTTTTCATCGCCTCGTGTGAGCCTTCGATTGCAAGCTTGACTTCGAGTATGTCCTGGCTTGTCTCGATGAGAAGCGCATCCACACCGCCAAGTATGAGCCCTTCTGCCTGAAGTGAGTATGCGTCTCTTATCTCCGAGAGTGGTTTTTGCCCAAGATCCGGATCATTTGAGCTTGGCAAAAAGCCGGTTGGGCCCATACTTCCTATAACATACCTCGGCTTGTCTGAGAATTCCGATGCAGTCTGCACTGCAAGCTCGGCGATCTTTTTGTTTATCTCAACTGTTTTGTCACCATATCCATATTCATCAAGCTTTAGTTTGTTTGAGCCAAACGAGTTTGTCTCGATACAGTCGGCTCCCGCCTCCAAGTAGCTACGGTGGATTTTTTTTATCCATTCCGGATGTGTTAGAACTAGGCCGTCGTTGAAGCCATCCTTTCCGTCAGGAAAGTCTTCCGGTTTTGGATCAAATTTTTGGATCTCAGTTCCCATCGCGCCGTCAAGGAGCAAGACTCTTTCCCTCACAGCATCAAGGAAATTCTTTTTTTGCATCAGAACACATCAGGTTATTTTCTTTTTAATCGTTTAAGCTTGGCAAGGATGTTTAGCGCTGCCTGAAA
>CAZITM010000012.1:0-30546 GCA_964542205.1 uncultured Candidatus Nitrosotenuis sp. | reverse complement strand
AATAGAGGTAGCCTACGTCGCACCCGCATACACATCGCAGAGCTGCTCGATTTGCGGGTCTTTGGGCGACCGCGACAAAAAGAAATTTTCGTGTCCCAGATGCGGACACGTAGATCATGCGGACGTCAATGCGGCATTCAATATCGGATCTCCGGTATCGCATTGTGCCATTGTGCCTCTGACATGTACCAAGACACACAGCATGAATCAATTGCACAAAGAAAGGGATTTGTGCAAAGGGAGCACTGATACCCCGCACGCAGCTCTGCCAAAAATGCTGGCAACCGTAGAACTCCAAACCCTTTAAGGTTGGGAGTATGTCAGTAAAAACCAGTGCAAAAAAACTACAAAGAATACATCAAGCTCAACAAAAATCTCATCATATCGTTTGTAGTGGCGATAATCCTTTCTGCAGCCACTGCTCAGCTCCTATCAGAAGAAGAAAGCCACATCAACAGCAGCTACACGCTGGTAGTCGACTTTGTCACGTTTTATTCCACGTTTGGGGCCTTGTTTTATCTCGATAACCGAAAAAAATATCGACTGGACTCTGGCAAAACAGATACCGATCAGCTAAAAAGAGATCTCTTAAAAATAATCTCGTCGCTCGGCGTCGGCGAAATAATCTACCTTACTGCTAGATGGTCATTGCAGTATTATTTTCTGACAATAAACTATGATGCGTATGTGGCATCGGTCATTGCACACCTTACCTCGACTGTAATCTATATGATAGTTGTAAATGTTGGTGTCAAGTTCATGAGGCTGTACAAAAATGACGCTTAGCATCTACGTGGACGGCTCCGGCGGGGACAACTCTGGCTACGGATACTTTGTCAAAGAGACAAACGAGTCGTTCTATGAAAAAAAACCAAACATAACAAACAACCAGGCAGAATATCTGGCAATAATTGCCGCACTAAAAAAGATCGGCCAGACAGCCGATGACATAACGATCTATTCGGATTCAAAAAACACAGTATCCCAGCTGAACCACCAGTTTGCAATAAACTCAGAGCAGCTGCGGGATCTTGCGCGCGAGGCGTGGGCACTCATGAGTAAAACACCGAATCTAAAGCTGGTGTGGATACCAAGGGCCCAAAACCTAGCAGGCAAGATGCTTGGCAGCTGATCAATAAGAATAGTTTATTACGGAAATAAAATTGAGCCATCTAAGATGGCAAGCTCTGATTTTCTTGCTCCAAAATCAATCGCAATAATCGGCGCATCCGACAAGGAGGGAAGTATAGGACGTACCATCACGTCAAACATTCTAAAAGGCTACAAGGGAAAGGTCTACCCAATTTCGCCAACCCGTGACAAGGTTTTTGACATTCCTGCATACAAAACCGTCCTTGACGTCAAAGACCAAATCGACCTTGCGGTGATCGTCACAAAAAACGACATTGTCCCAGGGGTGCTCGAAGAGTGCGGAAAGAAAAAGATCAAGGGGGTCATAGTGATAACTGCCGGCTTCAAGGAAGTAGACGAAGAAGGCAGAAAGCTTGAGCAAAAGCTAAAGGACATTGTAAAAAAATACGGAATCAGAATGATCGGCCCCAACTGCCTTGGGGTGATGAACCTGGATCCAAATACAATGATGAACTCGACATTTCTTAAGGTGACTCCAAAGACAGGCCAAATAGCGCTTGTCTCGCAGAGCGGCGCAATCTGCGCTGCACTAGTCGAGGACGCAAGTGCGCAGGGAATCGGCTTTTCCGCAGTAGTCAGCCTCGGAAACAAGGCAGACCTAAATGAAATCGACCTGCTCAAAATACTTGCAGACCACGAGCAGACAAAGGTGATAGTCATGTATCTAGAAGACATGGGGAACGGCCAAGAATTCCTCAAGGTATGCAAGTACATCACAAAGAATCTCAAAAAACCGGTGCTTGTCCTAAAGTCCGGCCGAAGCCCAGAGGGCGCAAAGGCGGCGATGTCGCACACTGGTGCCCTCATGGGCTCTGATGAGATCTATGACGCCGTACTGAACCAGGCCGGTGCCATCAGGGTCGATACCATGGAGGAGCTGTTTGATTATGCAACGGCGTTCTCAAAGCAGCCGCTGCCGCTCAAAGGTGATCTAGTGATTGTCTCAAACGCAGGCGGCCCTGCAATCATATCCACTGATGCGTGCTCTAAATTCGGAATAAAGATGGCAACAATAGAAGACATTAGACCAAAGATAAATGCGGTAATTCCGCCTTGGGGAAGCTCAAGAAACCCAGTCGACATTGTAGGAGACGCTGACTATAACCGGTTCCATAACGTCCTTGAAAATGTACTTGGGCACAAAAACGTCGGCTCTGTAATTGTAATGTGTACGCCTTCTGCAACTCTTGACTACAACAAGCTTGCCGAAGTTATCGTGGCAATGTCAAAAAAATACAAAAAAACAATGCTTGCGTCCCTTATGGGCCTCGACGAGGGGATCAAAAACAGAGAGATACTGGCAGCGGGAAACGTGCCGTACTATACCTATGCGGAAGGGGCAATCCGAGCCCTGCGGGCAATGCTCAGATTCTCAAACTGGATAAAGACGCCAGATGGAACAATTACAAAGTTCAAAGTCGACAAGGCCGCAGCAAAAAAGGTCTTTGATAGCGTAAGAAAGCAAAAAAGAACCAACCTCCTAGAGGAGGAGGGCCAAGAGATCCTGCGCGCGTACGGCTTTCCATTGCCACAAAGCATTCTTGCAAAAACTGCAGCAGATGCGGTAAAGGCAGCAAAAAAGATTGGATTTCCGGTAGTGATGAAGATAGCGTCCCCGCAGATAATCCACAAATCCGACGCAGGGGGAGTCAAGGTGGGAATTGCAAACGAAAAGGACGTCGAGGCGGCATTTGAACAAATAATCAAAAACGCCAAAAAATACGACAAAAACGCCACCATCAAGGGAGTCCTGGTACAAGAAATGGTAAAGGGCGGAAAAGAACTGATAATCGGCTCGAAGCTGGAACCGGGATTTGGCTCTGTCGTGATGCTCGGCATGGGGGGGATCTACGTCGAGGTTCTCAAAGACGTCACGTTTAGACTTGCGCCGATAACAAACAAAGAAGCTGACGACATGATCGGCTCTATCAAAACAAAAAAGCTACTCGAAGGCGTGCGCGGCGAAAAGCCGTCTGATCTCAAAAAGCTCTCAGAGCTTATCCAGAGGCTGTCTGCGCTTGTGACAGACTTTCCGGAGATAAAGGAGCTCGATATGAACCCAGTCCTTGTGATGGAACAGGGAAAGGGATGCAAGATCCTAGATATTCGAATCGGCCTTTCCTGAGCCTAGAGAAAAACGGCAAGCATTACTGCCGCAGCCGACGCCACTCCGATGAAAGAGTAAAATCCTGCCCTGTGCCTTGGGATGTTTCTTACGTTTTTTGCCAGCAGTTTTTGTGTTATCTTTTGTATCATTGCTTCACCTTGTTTTGCATCAGCATGGACAGCGAATGATTGTGGTACTGCGGCTCTGTGACAATGCCGCAGTTTTTACACCTAAACTGGGTGTACTGCTTTTCGCAGATCTGGCATCTTTCTACCTCATCGTACTCTCTGAGCTCAGCGCCGCACTTTCTACACGAATCAATTCTCAATTCTTATCATAATATGTTGCCGCCAAATCGATATTAGGTAGAATCAATAATTTAGCTGATTTATCATCAACCCAGCTTAGTATTATCTATCAATTCGTGCGACAAAATAACACCATGACACAACAAAGTCATTGGAACTACCAAGTTCGGGCACCGTTCAAAAAAGTCATTGCTTGGGACGTATTGTTCTTTGTCTTGGGCATTGGCGTCGGAACTGGAATAGGCGCGTTCCTAGCTGCAAATTAGGAACGCTTATTTTTTTACACTGGAACAGCAACGCATGGAAAAAAAGCATCTGGGAACCGTTTTAGATATCGTATTACTAGTCATGGCGATCACATATTTTATCGGATTTGTATCGTTTCATCCAGAGTCTCTGTTTCTTGACAAGGCCCCATACCATATCCCGCACGAATTTGTGATCCACTTTGAGATACTTTTGTGGTCGTTCTTTGGCCTTTTGATCTTTGATCTCTACTTCAAATACAAAAAGCTAAACGACTGGAGGCTATTTCTAAAAAAACACTGGCATGAGCTAGCAATGGTAGCGGCAATTCCGTTTCTTGCCGTCTTTAAAATTGCCAAGATCTCAGTCAATCTGGTAAAGACACTCAAGGCGTCAAAAAGCGGCTTCAAGGTGTTCTACAAGGCAAACAAGGCCAAAAATCACTTTGCGCCAGAAGGCTAGCAACAGTTAGCGGTTTGGCAGCAGCTTGCCATTTTTTCCGAGGTTTTCACTATCTCACTTATCAGCCTGGATATGTCCTTGTTTGCAACAGAATACATCGTCATCTTTCCATTTTCCCGCGTCTTTACTATGTTGCATTCTTTGAGGGCTCTTAGGTGGTGTGAGACAAGCGGCTGATCCTTTTTCAGCCTTGAGGCAAGATCGTTTACCGACATCTCGTCGTTTTTTTGCAGGATCTCAAGAATGCTAAATCGGGTATCCTCGCAGATGCACTTGAGTAGAGTCGCACTGTTCATATCAATATTAGTTTATATAAATAGCCATTTATATTAATTTCTGATGCCTGCTCCCAAAAAAATCCTGTTTGTGTGCGTTGAAAACGCCGGCAGGAGCCAGATGGCAGAGGGGTTCTTCCGCAAATACTGCACCCCAGAATACGAGCCACAGAGTGCCGGCACCATGCCAACTGCGGCTGTAAACCCCCTTGCGGTGGAGGCGATGAGGGAGTCCGGAATAGACATCTCATCTCAAAAACCAAAGCTGATCTCAGACTCTATGATAAAAGAGGCCGCGTTGATAGTAAACATGGGCTGCATGGACAAGAGTTCATGCCCTGCGCTTTTTGTAAATGATGTCGTGGACTGGTCGATTCCAGATCCAAAGGGAAAACCCCTAGACGAAGTGCGGAAAATCCGTGATTTGATTGAAAAAAGGATCCAGGAGCTTTGCAAGACACTGTAACAAAATTATCTGAAAACCAAAGGCGGTTCTTTGCCGAAGTAATTGGAACGTTTGTTGTAGTTGTGTGCGCAACCGGCTCGGTTGTGATAAACGCGCAGTCTGGAGGAAAAATAGGGCTCTGGTTTGAGGCGTTCGCACCTTTTGTCGCAGTGTCATTGATGGTGTACCTGTTTGGAAAGATCTCGATGGCTCACTTTAATCCGGCAGTAACTGTCACGTTTCTTATCACGCGGCACATGCCTGCGCGGCTCCTACCGCTGTACCTTGGTGCAGAGCTTGTCGGAGCGTTGCTGGCAAGTCTGTTTGTCAGATTTGTGATAGGTGATGAGGCAAACCTCGGTGCAAACCGTCCAAACTACGAGTTTTCGATTCCGGCAATGGTGGGAATAGAGGCACTTGCCACGGCGATCCTTGTATCAATGATACTTGTTGTGGTGCACACAAAAGGCCTAAGGGGATTTGGTGGTTTGGCAATAGGGACGATGATATTTTTTGACATTTTCTTTTTGTCGTTTATTTCAGGTGCGTCAATGAACCCGATTCGTTCGCTTGCGCCGGCAGTGTTATCGGGTGCCATAGAAGACCTGTGGCTGTACTGGTCTGCCCCGTTTATCGGTGCAGCAATAGCTGCGGCAATTTACAAAAAGAAAACCACGGTCTAGCAAACAACGCAGGATTTTCCATAGATGATTCTCTTGATGCATCAAAAACATGTAGCGCTGCGAATGGGCAAAAGACGAGCCCATGATAGAATACTACAAAGAGTGGGGTGTGCCGCAACACGACAACATCATGTTGTTTGAGCTGCTGACCCTTGAGGGCGCAAGGGGGGACCATCTCAGTCCACCATTAAAAAGCGCATACAGAAAAGCGTTTGACATCTTTCTTAGCATTCTCAAAATATCAAGAACCAAAAAATCAAAAAACTCTGACATTTCTGCATCGACATCACTCTCGGAGACAGGGATCTAAAAAAGGAGTTTTGGATTTGTGTGGCTGACGGTTTGCTATGCGTTCATACAGGCAATCGGAATGACAAACGAACACATAACGAACTGCTTTCGATACAAGTTGTAATTTTGGGGGCGGAAAATCCAGCCAAATTTTTAGTCGATTTTTAAGGCGGATTAAAACAAACGAACACGGGTTTTGTATTGCATATTTATAGTAGTTCAAGGGAAAAACCAGTATGCCTATCAGAAACGGGCAGGAATATATCCAAAGCCTAAGGGGGCGAAACCTCAAGGTCTATCTTTTTGGTGAGCAAGTAGACAACCCAGTCGACCATCCGATGATCAGGCCATCAATCAATGCGGTTGCAGAAACCTATGATCTGGCAGTGCGCGAAGAAGAACTTGCGGCCCCAATGTCAAAGATCTCCGGAAAGAAAGTAAACCGTTTCTTACACATTGCCGAGTCTGCAAATGATCTGGTCCTGCAAAACAAGATGCAGAGAAAGCTCGGACAGCTTACCGGCACGTGCTTTCAGCGCTGCGTCGGCATGGACGCGCTAAACTCGCTTCATTCCACCACATTTGAAATCGATGAGAAATACAATACCAATTATCACAAAAGATTGCTGGAATTTATCAAAAAGGTGCAGGAAGAAAACCTTGTAATCGGAGGCGCAATGACCGATGTCAAAGGGGACAGAAGCAAGGCGCCGTCCGAGCAGGCAGACCCAGACCTCTTTGTACATATCACAAAAAGAACCGCAGACGGCGTATATGTGACTGGAGCAAAGGCCCACCAGACAGGAGTCATAAACTCGCACTGGATGATAATCATGCCGACCATACGACTTACCGAAAAGGACAAGGACTGGGCAATAGTGGGGGCGATCCCAGTGGATGCGCCCGGCATCACATACATCTATGGCAGGCAGTCGTGCGACACCAGAAGCATGGAGGAAGGAGACATCGACTCTGGCAATTCCCAGTTTGCAGGCCAAGAAGCCATGGTAATTCTGAATGACGTGTTCATTCCAAACGACCTGATATTCATGAACGGCGAAGTAGAGTTCGCATCGATGCTCATCGAGCGATTCACCTGCTATCACAGACGTAGCTATGTGTGCAAGACAGGCCTGGGCGACGTACTCATTGGCGCAGCGGCAGCAATTTCTGACTATAACGGAATTCCCGATGTATCTCACATACGCGACAAGCTGGTGGAGATGACTCACCTAAACGAGTCGATATACGCAGCCGGCATCGCATCGTCATACCAGGCGCACCAAATGAAGTCCGGCGTTTGGCTAAACGACGACATGCTTGCAAATGTCTGCAAGCACAACGTAACGCGATTCCCGTACGAGCTCTCGAGGCTTGCGCAGGATATTGCGGGAGGACTTGTAGTTACGATGCCCTCAGAAAAAGACTTTAGGAATCCGGTAACGGGGCCGCTGCTCAAAAAATACCTGGCAGGAAGAAAGGGAGTCGACACGGAAAACAGAATGCGCATTCTCAGACTGATTGAAAACATGACTCTTGGAAGAAACGCAGTGGGATACCTGACAGAATCAATGCACGGAGCCGGCTCGCCACAGGCGCAGAGAATCCAGATAGCGCGACAGATGCAGCTTGGGTACAAGAAAAAACTTGCAAAGGCCCTGGCAAAGGTAAGAGATGACGAGCAGGACGACAAGGAAAACTCTGACTATTTCAAGCGGGTATTCAAGATCACAAAATAAAATCTAGCTTTTGCCCTGATCTTTATTCTCAGAATCGGTTTTTGTTTCAGAATCCTTTGGGCTAGGGTCTGCCCACAGGCTGTCGCTAATCTTTGTATCGTTCTGCCCCGAATCATTGTATTCCAAGTCGCCTGGCTTTGAAAACTCGTTTTGTATGTCTACACCTTTTTGTGGCTCAGAGCCAAACTTGGGCTCGTGCTTTTTGCCCTTGGAGTACTGCTTTACTATCATTATTCCAATTATTACTGCGATTATGATGTAGTTGATTGGAGGCGTCAGAATTCTGGTGACATAGCCTATCTGGGGTATGACAAACGCAACCTTGCCGATGTATTCGTCGTTTGTTATTGGATAGTCCGTCCCTGGAATCGATATCGGGTTTGCGTCTCCTTTTGTCCTGACTGTCTTTGTATCTTGGCGCTCGTCCAAAATGGCAACTACGCGGTGGACTATCACACGGTCGTGGCCGTTGGGGCGGTTAAATACAATGATGTCTCCAACCTGGATGTCCTTGAGCGGAACCTTTCCATCAACTACCAGTACGTCGTATACTTCCAAGACTGGGATCATGCTCCCGCTGGAGACGACATAAAACGGATTTTGCGTGCCAAAAACAAACTGCAGGCCGATCCAGATTGCCGCTACGCCGACTGCAACTATGATTACGTCCTTTACGATGTTTTTGGCAGTGGTGTTCATGTTAAAGCTTGTTTCCGCAGCTCTCACAAAACTTGGAGCCGGCCTTGTTGTCCAAACCGCACCTGGTGCATTTGGCGCCGCCGCCTGTCAGAGCATCGTCTCCCAATAAAATGATCTCTCCAATCTTTTTGATCTTGCTCCACTCGATGGGCTGATCTTGGCCGTCGTTTTTTGTTATAATGAGAACAACCTGGCTTGACGAGTTTATGCCGATTTGTTTTGCTACGCCGGCCCGTTTTGCATTTGAATCGTAAACTACCATACCTATTATGGAATTAAAGGTCGCAGAATCTGTGGGTGCAGAAAATGCCGGCGCAGACTCAAGTGTCGGGGCGGGAGCCGTCTGTTCAAAGCTTGGCGATAATGGCTTTGCCAGCCCAACGTCTGCCTGCTGGTTTGGTTTTTGGAACTCGCGGTACTCGGCAATGGTAGAGCCGCAAATAGTGCACCGGTACTGGCCCCTTTCGAGCAAAACAAGGTTCTGCGCTACCTCCTCGTTTGGGGTTTCGTACTCTATTTTCGGGCTGCCCTCATAGTCTTTTTCACATGTGTTACAGTAATACTTTGAAATTTTTTCCGGCTCTAGTCTGCCGACTGGTGCCAAAAACAGATCAGGGCCTCCAAGATTTCCCTTCCGCTGCTGCTCGTCAGAAACCTGGGCCATTACAAATCCGCCCGATCCGCGCAGTTTTTTGAGGCGCATCTCTGAACTCATAAATTGCATCAATCCCAGATCCAATTTAAGTATATAGTGGTTTTTCCAAAAACACATCTGAAGATATTTAGGTGCCCTTTGTTGGAGGGTTCCTGTAATGCCACTTACTCACATCTCAAACGCAAAAGACTGGCAGACACAGGTGATGGACTCGCCCAAGCCCGTGTTTGTCGATTTTTGGGCGGAATGGTGCGGTCCGTGCAGAATGGTAGGGCCAGTAGTAGAAGAGCTGGCAAAGGACTATGACGGCAAGGTTGACTTTGTCAAGGTAAACGTCGACGAGGCAAACGAGCTTGCCGCAAAATACAACATCTTTTCAATTCCGACGCTGATGATTATACACAAAGGCCAGGTAATCGCACAACAAGTCGGCGCAGCATCAAAGGAAGCCTACAAAAACATGATTGAGAGGGCGCTCTCAAAAACCTAAACACACTTTTTTTGACTAAGTATTTAATAGCAGAATAATCAATCCTCCACATGTCACTGGGCGAAGTCGACACTCTGAATCTCCTGGCGGAAAAACTAGACAACCTTTTCAAAGACTCGCAAAGCTACTACGAGACGTTCCTGGACGCAAACACCATGTACAAGCAAGGGAAGCTGTCCGACAAAGAGTTCTTTGAGAAGCTTGGCGACTATGTCGTTGCATACTCTGCCTTGGAGTTTTTGGCAGTAAAGGTCGTCTTTGAGCTCAAAAAGGTAATTGACAGGATGGGCGCAGGAAGCCTAGGTACGACCCAGTCTCCAGGGTTGATGCCGGGAATGGGGGGAGGAATGATGGGCGGCATGGGCGCACGGATCCCAGTAATGCCTGCACAAACCCCGGGAAGGCCCCCTTCAGTAGTTTCTGCAAAAGACGCGTTCAGCGCGCCGGGTACGCTTCCATCGCCTGATCCCTCGCTGGTACCAAGGCCGTCCTCATCAAATGCGTGCAAGGCCTGCGGCGCAGACCTAAGGGCCGGCGCAAAATTCTGCACAAAATGCGGAACCAAAGTCTAGAATTATTTACGCCACATTTTTTGCCATGTCTGGGCAAACGTTTCCATCAGATCGCCATATGCCTTGAGCTGCTCCATCCCGGATTCGTTTGTCACTTTTTCCCAGTTCTTACCAAATTCCTTAAAGGCGTTGATGGCAGACTCGTTCATCGACTTTTGCCAGTTCTGGTAGAACTCTTTTAGCGTTTTTTCACTGGACTCGCTTGTTGCTTTTTGTACTACGTCATTGTATTTGGCCTGGATGTCGGCACTTAACTTTTGCAGCGATTCAAACGTCTGTGTCCATTTTTTTAGCAGGCCTGTATACTCGGACCAAAGACTGTCCCAGTCTTTTGTCTTGGTTTTTGCTTTGCCCTTTGCCATGGTTTGATACCGACTTGTATGTTCATAAAGATTGTTGGGCTAGTCTTGGTTTGTGCCGCACTCGGTGCAGAACTTTGCCAAGGCAGAAAGTTTTGTGCCGCACTCTGAGCAGAACCGGGCGTTTGGTTCAGTCACCTTACCTATGCCTCCATACATGCCTGTATTTCTTACAGCCCCGGTCGGCTCGTAGTGCTCGTCGTCGATTATCTCTACTGGCGCAAAGTCTTTTTCATCGACGTATGCCATTATTCTCGGAATTGTGTTTGTCCTGTCCTTTGGGTCTGGGATCATGTCGCCTAGCCAAAACGAATATCTCATCAGGGTAAGCTCAGGAGTTGAGAATGCAAGGGTATGAGCAGACATATAGTCCTGTGCTGCGGCCTTTCCATTGAAAACCTTCATGGAATTATTCGACTGCAATAATGTATAATGTTTACTGGGAGTTTTTTCAAAACCCCAAAAAATAGTGTTGTTGTCCGTTTGGTCAAACTTGACTTTAAAAGGAAACGAATCATAAGGTATCTGTGAAGATAGACATTCCTATCCAGTGTCCCAAGTGCGGTGGCAAAATGTATTCAACGAGTTACGATGTGCAGCTCAAAGTTCTCAAGCAACGTACCTGGCATGTCTGTAAGGAGTGCGTCTTCACACGAAGTACGGATGATTTTAAAAAATCACTTTACTGTATCTAAGATCTCAAAAGCGACTCTATTCTGCCTCTGTATTTTTCTTTGTAGAGTGACCTGCATGACGTGCAGCAAAAAAACCTCTCATAGTTTCCAAATTTTAGCGCAATCGGCTTGTGGGGAACTGGGCCCTGGCAGAAGTCACATGTCATTTTGACAAGCATGTCCTTGCTGAGCCTTACATCATGATGTTTTAGCGTTTTTGAGCGGATGCCATCCAATTTAGTTTCGGTCTTGCTCTCAAGCATGCCGGAATCGATTACCGGCAGGACCCCCTTTATCAGCCCTATGTTGACCAGTCTCTCATATCTTGCCTGGACCGTCGGCGTGCTTACCTTGACCTCCCGAGATATCTGCCTAAAGGACTTGCGGCCGTCCTTGATCAGAGATTCCAAAATGGCCACATCGACATCGTCAAGCTTAAAGGGCATGATCCTTTTGCAGCGATGCCGTATTTATTCTAATTTTACATTTGTAAAGTACAGGTGTTAAGTAAGCTGCACTCCAAGGGTATGTGAAAATGAGCACGCAGCTAAAAAGAACCGCAGTCAAGATAGGCGGCATGCACTGCGCAGGCTGTGCAAACTCGATCCAGTCGTCCGTCGGGCGCCTAGACGGAGTAAAAAAATGTGAGGTAAACCTCGCATCCGAAAAGGCACTAGTCGAGTTCGACCCGACCTCCGTGGACATGTCGCAAATAGAAAAGGCAATCCAGGAAGCAGGCTACAAAATAGTGCACGAAAAACTTGTCCTCAACATAACCGGCATCACGGACTCCTCAGATGCCGCAAGGCTGGAAAAAAAACTGCAAACCCTCGAGGGGATCAAATACGCGTCGGTCAACTACGGGACAAGCCAAGTCATACTGGAATACAACCCGGCACTCGTTTCGCTTTCTGATATCAGGCAGTTTGTGGCAAGCAGCGGCTACCAGATAATATCGGAGGATCTTGCTGCGACTGCGGAGGAACTGGAGGCAAAAAAGCTAAAAAAACTTCTTGCAGTCGGAATCGCTTTTACCATACCGATCATGCTGTTTGGCTATCCGGAATATCTTTCATTCATCCCGCTTGCAGGAACCGACGTATCGGCATTTTTGATGTTTGGGTGCGCCAGTGTGGTCCAGTTTGTGGCAGGAAGCAGGTTCTATTCAGGAGCGTTGAGGATAGCAAAGATGAGGTCAGCAAACATGGATACTCTGGTGGTGCTTGGAACTACTACTGCCTATCTGTTTAGCGCATACAATACGTTTCCCACGCCAATGTGGCACAACATCTACTATGATGCGGCCGCAGTCGTAATTGTCTTCATAGTGCTTGGGAAATACCTGGAAAACAAGACAAAGGGCAAGACCTCAGCCATCATAAAAAAAATGCTGCAGCTGCAGCCAAAGACTGCCAAGGTGAAAAAAGGCGATTCAGAACAAGAAATGCCAATAGAACAGATCAGGACAGGAGACATCATAATTGTAAGGCCTGGAGAAAAGATCCCAGTGGACTGCATAGTGCTTGAGGGGAACTCGGCAGTAGACGAATCCATGATCACAGGCGAGTCGATGCCGATGCAAAAAAACCCTGGCGACTCTGTGATCGGCGGAACAATAAACCTAGAAGGGGCGCTGCAAATCAGGGCAGAAAGGGTAGGTGGAGACACGGTACTGTCACAAATAGTCAAGCTCGTCGAAGACGCCATGGGCCGCAAGCCCCCGATGCAAAAAATGGTCGACAAGGTTGCAGGATATTTTGCGTTTTTTGTTGTGGGAATAGCAGTCGCTACGTTTCTTGGCTGGTACTTTCTTACCGCACACGGCGAGCACCATTTTGCAGCATCGATGATCCCGGCAGTCGCAATACTGGTAGTCGCCTGTCCATGTGCGCTAGGCCTTGCCACGCCGACTGCGGTCATGGTCGGCATGAGCAAGGGCGCGCAAAACGGCGTCCTGTTCAAAAGCGGCGAGGCCCTTGAGGCGATGGGAAAAATCGACGTAATCGTGTTTGACAAGACCGGCACGCTCACCGAGGGAAAGCCGCAGGTAACCGACATCATTCCACTTGGCGGTTCTGATGAAAACGATATTCTCCGTCTTGCCTCTGTGGCGGAAAAAAACTCGGAGCACCCACTGGCAAAGGCCATACTGCAGAAGGCATCGGAAAGAGGCCTTTCAATTGATGATCCTGCCGATTTTACCGCGGTTCCGGGGCTTGGGGCCATCGCAGTACACAACAACTCCAAAGTAATAGTTGGCAGCAGCAAGCTTCTGGAAGAAAAAAAGGTCAGAATCGATGCGGCACAAAAAACCATGTCAGATCTGCAACAGCAGGGAAAAACCGCAGTTCTGGTCGCGGCAGATGAAAAACTGCTTGGCATAATGGGGATGCTGGACACGCCAAGAAAAGAATCCAATGAGGTCATAGCTCAGCTAAAGCAAAGGGGAATGAAGGCAATCATGCTTACTGGGGACAACCAAAAAACGGCAGACACCGTGGCAAATGAGATTGGAATAGACATGGCAATAGCAAACGTCCTGCCGCACCAAAAAACGGACGTCATACGAAAACTGCAAGAAGAAGGAAACAAGACTGCCATGGTAGGCGACGGAATAAACGACGCGGCAGCCCTGACCCAGGCGGACGTAGGAATCGCGATCGGCAGCGGAACCGATATCGCAATAGAGGCAGGCAAGGTCATACTTGTGCGAAACAACCTGCGGGACGTGGTTTCTGCATTTGATATAAGCAAAAAAACCATCGGCAAGATAAGGCAGAACCTTTTCTACGCATTTGCGTATAACGTGGCCCTTATTCCGGTTGCCGGCGTAGGCCTCCTGTATCCAGCAATCGCTGGAATGGCAATGGCGGCCAGCTCTGTTTCCGTGACAGGGAGCTCACTGCTTCTAAAACGATGGAATCCAAAACCCATTTGAGAACAGTCCTGCCTTATACATGGAGAGCACTCGTAACTTAACACTCAGAAAGACAGATCAGAATCGTACACTAATTTACCAGTGTCTTAATTCGGAATTTTTTAACTCAATTATAAAAAACAAGGTCTGACTTGGTCTGATCGGTGCGATTTTTAGATGTAAAAACATCCAAGCGGTGATTTCCAAATCTGGCGATCTCCTTTAAATAATTTGTAAAGGCACTAGGCCATGAACATGTCATGCATCGGCGCAGGACGCATTAGATCATCAGAGGTACTGGCAAAAAACACAGAATGCGGAGGCAGACAAGGCGTGATGGAGCAGTAGAGAATGAAGTCTGCCTATTATTTTGCCGCAATTGTCTTTGCGCTATTGTTTGTCTTCCAATACGGAAACGCCTATGCGACGCACCTTACAGAAAAAACAACCTGGCAGCTAGTATATGTCTCACACAATCCAGTATGCAGCAACTATGATTTTCAGGTATTGAACAAATACACAGAGATAGCCGAAAAATACTTTGAGCTGTACAAATTTGCCAACACAAAGTACGAACCGACATGCATGACTTATGATTTCTTCAAGACCTCTTATGAGGCCCAGCTTGAGACAGATCTTGTAATTGTAGTGTACGATCGCGAGCTGGGAGAAGCCGAGCTTCACTCCAAAAAGTTTGGCGGAGCATACATGCACGATGGCTCAAACAAACAGCAAAACCACGTGATACTTTTGTGCGACTGCGCTACGTTCCATTATTCAGACCCTGTCTGGATCCTCTCACATGAGCTGTCACATTTTATTCTGCATGCCTTGAACTTTAATGCAGACATAATTGAAAAACTCGTGCACATTAACGATGAAAAATATGATTCGTGTATGAAAGACTATAATCCACATTGTTCCAACGTCATACACAAACTGCGTGTAGACTCTATGGCTTATTCATTTTCAGTAATGGTTCCATACAAAAACGCAATTGGAATAAAAAAACTCGATACGCCATCGCAAGCATTATCACCGTCTTTTATCGATCTAAACAAAGTAATAACAAAGTGGTGGATGGAAGGAAAAATAACCGAGGATCAATATCTGGAGGCAATAGGGCACATGGCCAGCAACCAAAAAGGCTTTGATGTATCGGATAAAGTAGTATACGCAGATGCACCATTGAAAGGAAATGTAACAACATGGGAAGATATCCTCAAACCAAAAATAGAAAATACAGATCTGTTTTCACTCGTTCCGTTTATAACCAAATCCGTAAAGTACGATGGATCAAAAATGCTGCCGGACTGGTTCAAGCACAACGCAAGACTGTGGTCAGAAGGAAAAATCTCAAACGAGGATTTTGTACGAAATGTAAAATATCTAAAGCAGGAGGATGCAAACAGACCCCAGCTGGAGAACAAATCCCATCCAAATCTTATCACTACAAAGAACGGAAATTCGACTAACATAACCATAAATCTGTACGAGAACTAACCTGAATCATAAAAAATTATTTGTGTATGGTGGACTGGGAGGGAATTGAACCCTCGACTTCTGCATTGCGAATGCAGCGCTATACCACTAAGCCACCAGCCCCCAAGTAGCACAAACAGTGGCTCTATTTTTACTCATTTGCACAAATCATTATCTGACAGATAGGACAATCTGGAGTAGTTGAGCAAAGCCTCAGATCTTCTCAAGCGGGGAAGGCTCCAATACGGGTGGGCAAAAACACACATGCAAATCCTTACGAGCTCAGTTAACCGACTAAAAAAATCAAAACCACTGGAGGGAATAACACTGGGATTCTGCCTCCAAATGACAAAAGAGACTGCGGTTTTGCTTGTAGGGGCAAAAGATCTCGGCGCAAAGGTCGTTGCGTGTGGAGGCAACCCACTCACCACCCAAGACGACATTGCGGTGTTTTTAGAATCGCAGGGAATCACCGTATATGCATGGTCTGGCCAGACAAAATCGGAATACGAGTGGTGCCAGGACCAAGTGCTGTCTCACAAACCACAAATCCTCGCCGATGACGGCGGGGATCTCAACACAAAGGCCCATTTTGACAAAAGGTTCAAGGGCTTGGAGATTCTTGGCGCAACGGAAGAAACCACGACAGGCATCAGCCGATACCTCGCAATGCGGAAAAAATCAAGGCTGCGATACCCGATAATTGCGGTAAACAACGCAAAAACCAAGATGATCTTCGATAACAAATACGGCACAGGCCAGTCGACAATCGACGGCTATCTGCAGGCAATGAATATGCTCTTGGCATCAAAAAAAGTAGTCGTGTGCGGTTATGGATGGCTCGGAAAAGGGATTGCAAAGAGGTGCTCTGGCATGGGCTCTAAGGTAATCGTAACCGAAGTGGATCCGATAAAGGCCCTTGAAGCCCACATGGACGGATTCGAAGTGATGCAGCTAAGGGATGCGGCAAAGCTCGGAGACGTCTTTATCACCTGTACAGGAATGACGGACGTCATCAAAAAAGAGCATCTGCTTTCCATGAAATCCGGAGCAGTGGTCGGCAACGTAGGACATTTTGACGTGGAAATAGACGCCAAGTTCCTGCTAAGCCAGAGATCTGTAAGGCAGGTAAGGCCGAATCTTGACGAGTGCATCCTGCCAAATGGGAAAAAAATCTACCTTGTCAGCAAGGGGAGGGTAGCAAACCTGATAGCGTCGGAGGGGCATCCACCCGAAGTGATGGCGTTGTCTTTTTCAAACCAGCTCCACTCGATCCTCTACATTCTGAAAAACCACAAAAAAATGAAAAACCGGGTATATGACGTGCCAAAAGAGATAGACTACCAAGTGGCATCTGATGCACTACATTCAATGAACGTCAGAATCAACAATCTGTCAAAAAGGCAGCTCTCATACATGCAAAGCTGGTAGGCTCTCAAAGCATAATAGCAAGAATCTTTTCAAAAATAACAGTTGACCGTAGATTCTGTAATCACAGACTCACATGTGATGACACCAAGTGGGATGATTGAAAGAAACATTGTCATAAACGACGGAAAAATAATGGATTTTACCACGGGTGTGCCGCAGTGCGACAAAAAAATATCGGCAAAAGGACTCGTGGCGATCCCAGGACTCGTTGACACGCACGTCCATTACGGGGTCTATTCCCCAATAGACGAGGCCGCAAAGACAGAATCACGGGCGGCCGCCCTCGGCGGAGTCACCACGATGATGAGGATGCTCAGGCTTGGGCGCTCTTACAAAAAACATCTCGGGGCCCAGCTTGCGGCATCTGCGGCATCTCACTATGTGGATTATGCCATACACGCAACAATCTTTGATGAAAAACAGGCCGACGAGATGGAGTTTTGCAAAGAAAACGGCATATCCTCGTTCAAACTATACATGAACCTTGGAGGCGAAGTAGGCCACGTCTACATGGACATGGACCCAGGTGCAAGTGATCTGTTTGAGGTGCGCGTGCAACTAGAACCAAACACCATCAGCAAAGTGCTCTCAAACGCGGCAAGGCTTGGCTGTCCGGTGCTGGTGCACGCAGAAGACTATCAGATGTGCGAGTGTGGGATAAAAAAAGCAAAACAAAAAAACCAGGACGGCCTTGCAGCATGGTCCGAGAGCAGGCCGCCAGACTCTGAGGTAAAGAGCATAAAAAAAATCTGCGAGGTGGCAAGAAAGTTTGGAACCAGCATCTATTTTGTCCACATTGGATCCGCTGCGGCCATATCTGCAATACTGGAAGAAAGAAAAAACGGGACAAAGATCTTCGTTGAGACCTGCCCGCACTATCTGACGCTATCTTATGAAAAACAAAGCGGCTATGTGGCAAAGGTCATGCCGCCTATCCGGACTGCAGCAGACATTGACAAAGTCTGGCAGGCAATATCAAACAAGGTAATAGACACAATAGGGACAGATCATGTGGCAAACAGGCTGAAACTAAAAATAGGTGATGACGTCTGGTCATCACTTGCAGGATTTCCAGGGGTTGGGACGATGTTGCCGATTCTGCTGTCCGAAGGCGTCAACAAAAGCCGAATCAATCTAAACCAGCTTACACAGCTGACGAGCGCAAATGCGGCCAAAATCTTTGGGATGTTTCCAACAAAAGGCTCTCTTCAGAAGGGCTCAGACGCAGACATCACACTAGTCGACCTCAAAAAGGAACAAAAGGTAAGCTCCGGCTTCTTTGGCGCGTTTTCTGATTATTTGGTGTATGAGGGCTGGAAACTGAAGGGCTGGCCCATAACAACGCTGGTTCGGGGCACGGCAGTGGTGGAAAACATGCAGGTCGTAGGCAGGCCCGGGCACGGAAGGCTGGTAAAGCGAGGCTAGGCCAAAATGTCGAATCTGCCGTTTTCTTTTGCCCTGTAAATTACGTCTGGCTTGCGCGTAAATATGCCGACTTCGAGCACGCCTGGAATCTGCTTTACCTTCTGTGCAAGAGGCCTTGGGGCCTTTATGGTGCCAAAATCGCAATCATAAATGACGCTGCCGTTTTCGGTGATGAATGGGTAGCCCCTGTCTATTGTCCGGAGCATCGGCTTGCCTCCCAGTCTTTCGATAAACTTCTTGGCAGTGCTCCTTGCAAATGGATGCACCTCTACTGGGACAGCCCTGTCAAAATACTTGACAAACTTTGTAGAATCTGCCATGATGACTACCTTGTTTGCAGAAGAAATCAAGACATTTTCCCTTAGCAGGGCCCCCCCGCCCCCTTTGATCAAGTTTCTCTGTGCGTCGATCTGGTCTGCACCGTCAAAGACAACATCGATTTTTTCAATCTGTCCTGGATCAATGATGTGGATGCCACTTTTTTCGGCAACAAGTTTTATTTGAAGCGATGTGGGTACTGCCTTTACTGTAAGATTTTTTTGCTTGATGTATTTTCCCAATGAAACGACAAACGCCGTTGCTGCGCGGCCACTGCCTAGTCCCAAAACGGAATTGTTCTTGACAAATTTTAGCGCGTCTTTAGACAATGCCGAAATGGCATCATCAAATGACAATTACTCTACCTCGGCCTGCTCTAGCTTCGACAGCGTCTTCATTATTTCACGTTTAATGGAATCCAAATCGTCCTCGTCTTCTGCCTCTAGGGGCTCTGGTTCTGGGATGTTTGTCTTTGGTTTCTTTTTTTCCTCTGTTTTTGGCTCGGGGCTCACAAACTCTAGCTTCGGAGGCTCGGCCTTGACCTGTTTTTCAATATCTATTGGTTCTATGATAGGTGCCTGCTTTGCCTGAACTGCTTGCTTGACCTGCTCTGCAATGACATGTCTTGGAGAGTTTAGACGTGTTATGTGCTGGTGTATTATCTCTGCTTTTGGCTCGGCCTGTATGTTGGGTGTCTGGACTACTGGCTCTCTTATTATTCTAATTTCATCGGCAGGAGAAACAGACGGAATCTCAGTCAGTGTTGTAATCTCTAGTCTCTTTGAGGGCTTTGCAAATGACCTGATCATCTCTTCGATGGTCTCTGTCTTTACCGCCGGCCTTTCCGCAACGGTTTGTTTTTGCACCTCGGCCTTTTTGGGTTCCTCTTTTCTTATCTGGGGTTTTTCAAGCTGAACTTGGGGGACAGAAATTTTTGAGGATATCTCGACTAGCCTCTTGTCCAGAGCAGAGAGTTTTTTGTCCATCAGGCTCATCAAGCCGTCGCCGAGCGGGCCCAAATCGGGATACTTGGATGCCTCCTCGAGCTTTTCTATTTTGGCTAAAATGACTCCGAGCTGGTGCTGGTATCTTGTTAAAAGTTTGTCACGCTGAATCTTGGTTAAATCCGAACCATCCGAGTATAGTCTTGATATTGTTTTTGTCAGGATCTCTTTTTCTATTCTCAATGTTTCGATCTGGTTTCTTATCTGGGAGCTTGCACCCAAAAGCGGCATCTTGTTTTTGTTTTTCGGGAATCTGTTTAGAGTCGCCGCAGTAGCAGCTCCTGCAAGAGAACTAAGAATTATTGCAACTTCCATTTAGGCGTACCATTTGATCCAAGAGTACTTGCGAATTCTTGCATCTGGAAAACCACAGCTTGAGCAGCGGTGCTGGCGCTTGTGATACGAGTTCTTGCCGCATCTCCTACATCTGATGTGGGGTTTTTTCCTGTTGAGTAGCCCCATCGAAGGAGTGCCGCGTCCCATAAATCAGGCACCGCTTATGCCGGTGGTGGAGATATCATTACTACGTTATCTCCACGCACAACAATGGTTCCTATGCTTTTTGCCTCGCCGCCAGAAGGGATCTCCTCTGAGCCGTCGAGTAGCAGATTCATGTGCTGATCAAAACCCCTGAGGTTTCCTCGGATGGTTTTGCCGCCCTTGAGCTTGATTAGAACTACCTTGTCGATGCTTTCGTCCAGTACTTTTACTGCCATGTCAACTGACATTTATTTCACTTATTAGCTCTCCTAACTAGGGATTATATTAAAATTTCATTGGTGAAAATTTGGGTTTTAGTCACTAAGTCAACTTTGACACTATTTTCGTGATGTTTTGCGTGATTTGTGATAAAATCTGCTCTCCGTGTCTCTTTGTAGCCCTCGTGGGATCCCCCCAGACACCGTTTTTTGTAGCTTTAATAAAGTGAACAGACGCAAGCTTGGAGATTCTCCGCTTTTGCTCTTTTGACATTTTGTCTGTTATCAGGCCTTTTTTTGCAAGTTTCATCTTTGCCTTGTTTGATGTGGCAAGCATAAGGGACGTCTCCACAAATCCTGCGTGATCAAACTCGGCGTCCATAAAATGCCAGTACGAAAACACAAAAACCTTGACATCCCCCCTCGATATCTTGGTTACCTTGTCTGCCAGTGCGTTTAGAGCCACTTGGTTTCCGTGGTGGCCGTTGAGAATTATGATCTTGCGGATCCTGTTTTTCCCAAGTGAGACGCAGATCTCTAGCAAAAGCTGCTGTAGTGTTTTGTGGCTTATGCTCAGATTGAAAAACGGCGCGTGCTCAAACGAAACGCCATATGTGATGGTGGGCAAGAGCAAGAGACCACGCCTTTTTGCTATCCTTCTTGCAATCTCACCTGCGATATCAGAATCGGTAGATACAGGCAGATGCGGCCCATGCTGCTCAAGTGAGCCTACGGCAACGATGGCGGCTTTTTTTTTACTCCTGAGCAGTTTTCGCAGGCTCGGATCGGAAAAATCCCAGATGGCACTCACTTTGTGTACACTTTTCTCCAGCTGACCTCGAGCCTTCCCTCAAGATGCATCTTTACTGCCTTGAGCAAGGTCTCTGCCTCTAGTCTCTGGCCCTTCTGCCTGATGGTCTCAAGCGTGTCCGTCGAGTCCACCCTAAAAGAGTCTTGGAAAATTATCGGCCCTTGGTCCAGCTCCTCTGTTACATAATGCGCAGTTACGCCGACAATCTTTGTGCCCCTCTCAAATGCCTGTGCATACGCAAACGCACCAGGAAATGCCGGCAGCAACGATGGGTGAATGTTGATTATTCTATGCGGATATCGCCATACAAAGTTTGGAGTCATTATTCTCATGTAGCGGGCCAAAACAACCAAATCGATGTCGTACTTTTTCGCAACCTCGATTAGGTGGTCCTCTGCTTTTTGTTGGTCCTTTTCATCAACTAGCACAAATGGAATGGATGCCTTTTTTGCAAGGGGTTCAAGAGTTCTCTCAGTCCCGACTATGACGCTTATCCTTCCCTTTAGCTGTTTTTTGGAATTTGCATCAAGCAACGTTTCCAGACAGTGTGATTCCTTTGTCACAAAGACTGCGATGTTTTTCTGCGAATTGATCTCGTGATACACGCTGACTTCCATGCCGAACTTCTTGCCCAACTGCTGGAGCTCCCTGTCAAATGACTTAATGTCAAACTCTTTAGAAAACGAGGCCTCAAGGTGCATGCCAAAAAGACCTTTTATGACATTCTGGTTTACCTTCTCAATGTTGCCCGCTTTTTGAAAAATGAAATTGGTAAATGCCGCTACTATTCCCTCCTTGTCCTTTCCTACAACTGTGATGCCTATGCGGATTTTTTTCATGGAGTTGTCTTGCAAATTCACCTTATTAACCTAGTTTTGCTTGCGGGAAATCATGGAATGGTGCGGGAGGTGGGATTTGAACCCACGAACCCCTAAGAGATAAGGGCCTAAACCTTACGCCGTTGACCGGGCTTGGCAACCCCCGCATAGATGCTGCCCTTAAACACAAATTTAACTATTGGCGCAGGTAGTCGTTGGCAAAGTTATTTGGAACAAATGGAATTCGGGGAGTTTTTTGTGAAACCCTGACACCAGAGTTCATACACGACATCTCGTTGGCACTTGGGGCCTACTTTAAGAAAGGGCCGATACTTGTGGGCTATGACGGAAGGGATTCGAGCCCAGCAATCGCAAAAATAGTCTGTTCTACTTTGAACTCATGCGGCCTTGACTGCAACATGGGAGGGCTAGTGCCGACACCTGCACTGGAATACGCTACAAAAAAACTCGGCTATTCCGGCGGAGTGATGATCACGGCATCGCACAACCCGCCGCAGTACAACGGCCTCAAACCCGTGGCAAATGACGGTGTGGAGATCTCAAGGGAGGACGAGCTTGTAATTGAAAGGATCTACTTTGCCAAAGCATGGCCAAAAAACAGAAAAAAACTTGGAAAAACCGGAACAGAACCACGAATACTTGATACATACCTGTCCGGAATAAAGTCCCAAGTGAACTCTGCAAGGATCAGGTCAAAAAAATTCAAAGTTGTATTGGATCTGGGAAATGGGGCGCAGGCAGTGGCAGCATCAGCCCTTTGTAAAGTTCTTGGCTGCAAAGTATTTGCAATAAATCAAAAAATCGACGGGAGATTCCCTGGTAGGGGATCGGAGCCGACGCCTGAGAACCTCCAAAAACTATCAAAAACCGTAATTGCAAACAAGGCTGACCTTGGCGTTGCCTTTGACGGCGATGGCGACAGGAGTCTTTTCTGCGACGACCGAGGAAAAATTCTAAGTGGTGACAGATCTGCACTACTTCTGGCAAACTATCTTCTGTCCAAAAACCCACACTCCAAACTAGTAACGTGCCTCAACTCTAGCTCCGTTGCAGAAGCCATAGCAGACAAAACAAAATCCCAAGTAATCCGAACCAAGGTCGGAAGCGTCGAGGTCTCGCGCAGGATGGTATCTGAAAATGCACTCGTAGGCTTTGAGGAAAACGGCGGATTCATGTATGGCAAGCACAACCATGTTCGCGACGGCGGCATGACTTTGGCCTTGGTGCTTGATCTCATTGCAGACTCCGGAAGAACACTAGCCGAAGAGCTTGCATTGATACCGGAATCCTTTACAACAAAAGACAAGGTATCTTGCACAAGAGCAGAGACAAAAAAACTGATTAGGCGTCTCACAAAAGAGCACAAAAACTACGACACGACAGACGGCATAAAGATAATCTTTGATGAGAAAAACTGGGTGATGATCAGACCTAGCGGAACCGAACCAATAGCAAGAATATACGCAGAGGCAGACTCGCAACAAAAACTAGACCGCATAATGGCAAAATACATCAAAAAAGTAAAGGAAACTCTGCGCAGATAACACTAATAAAGAGATATCAAAAAACTCAAGGAATGAAGATGATCCCTAAGGGTGATTTAATTGGGTAAAGCTTACTATGTAAAATTTGAAACGCCAGGGGACCTAGTAAATCCAATACTAGAGGCACTCCGAGTGGCGGCTCAAAGCGGTAAGGTCAGAAAAGGTACCAACGAGGCAACCAAGGCAATCGAGCGAGGAATAAGCAAGCTTGTGGTGATTGCAGAGGACGTCGAGCCACCAGAGGTGGTAGCACACCTTCCAATAATCTGTGAGGAACAAAACGCAGCATACGCATTTGTCCCGAGCAAGCAAGATCTAGGAAAGGCGCTTGGAATCGACGTGACGTCTGCGGCTGCGGCGATAATCGATGCCGGCGATGCAAACCACATAGTAGACGAAGTGGTCTCATCGATAAAGAAGCTTAAAGGTGGCAAGTAGCGATGAGCGCTCCCCAGACAGAAGAGGCAGTACCTGCTGAAGTAATACAACTTGTAGGCAAAACTGGAATTGCCGGCGAGATCACCCAAGTCAGAGTTAAAATTTTGGGCGGACGCGACAAGGGAAGAATTCTCACAAGAAACGTCAAGGGCTCCGTAAAAATGTCAGACATTCTGATGTTGCGCGAAACAGAACGCGAAGCCAAGAAAATTAGGTGATTAAAAATTGAGTCTTATTGTCAAGCCATGCAGTTTTTGCGACAGACCTGTCCCAAAGGGATCTGGAACGATGCTTGTCAAAAACGATGGCACAGTACTGTGGTTTTGCTCACCCAAGTGTAAAAAGAACATGCTGGTGCTAAAACGCGATCCACGAACGCTCAAGTGGACCAAAAAGTACCAAAAAGGCGGAATCGTCAAAAAGTAACCTGAGAAATTGGCAGAGCAAACACTTTTCATTGTAAAGCCAGATGCGGTAGCAAGAAAACTGGTAGGGCAGATAATATCCAGATTCGAAAGCAAGGGATTCAAAATCATAAAGCTAAAAATGTTTACATTCACAAAAGCACAAGCACAAGAGTTCTACGCAGTCCACAGTACAAAGCCATTCTTTGGCGAGCTCGTCGAGTTCATAACCTCGGGCCCAGTCGTGGCAGCAGTGATCGAGGGAAACAACGCAGTTGCCACCACCAGAATCCTCGTGGGCGCAACAAAATCATACGAGGCGGCACCTGGCTCGATCCGAGGTGACCTGGGGCTTGGCATATCAGACAACATCATTCACGCCTCAGACTCTAAAGAAAATTTTGAAAAGGAAGCAAAGGTAGTATTCGAGTGATCTGCTTTGCGAATCCGACAGCCAATTGTGGCCGTACTAGGCCATGTAGACTCTGGTAAGACATCACTACTTGATAAAATCCGCGGAACCGGCGTCCAAGGAAGAGAGGCTGGCGGCATAACGCAGCACATAGGCGCAAGCTTTCTGCCGGGCGAGACCATCAAAAAAATGTGCGGGCAGCTATACAAGAACCTGGCAAAATCAGAACAGGAGACGCCAGGCCTTCTGGTAATTGACACGCCGGGGCACGAAGTCTTTACCAACCTCAGAACAAGGGGCGGCTCTGCAGCCGACATTGCTATTTTGGTAGTGGACACAAACCGCGGCTTTCAGCCACAGACAAACGAGTCCCTAAAGATACTTCAGGCAAGAAAGGTTCCCTTTGTGATTGCGCTAAACAAAGTCGACATGATATCGGGCTGGAAAAAAATAGACACGCCATACATCACTCAGGCAATAAAGCAGCAAGATCCGTTTGTTCAGACTACCCTTGACGAGCAGATCTATAATGTCGTGGGGACGCTCTCCGTTTTGGGATTCCAGTCTGAGGCATTCTACCGGGTAAAAGACTTTGCAAAAGAAGTGGCGATCGTACCTGTCAGTGCCAGAGTGGGAGTGGGAATCCCAGAACTCTTGACGGTTCTTGTGGGCCTGACCCAGCAATACATGCAAAAAAGGCTGGCCCAGGAAGAAAAGCCAAGCCGAGGAATAATACTTGAGGTAAATGACGAGGTGGGTCTGGGCACCACCGCAAACATGATACTGATCGACGGCCAAATCAAAAAAGGCGACGGCGTAATAGTTGCCAAGCGCGACTCCGTCATAGTCACAAAGCCAAAGGTGCTCCTGCTGCCAAAGCCACTTGACGAAATGCGAGACCCGCGTGACAAGTTCAAGCCAGTCGACGAGGTGGTAGCAGCAGCCGGAATAAAGATAGCGTCGCCAGATCTGGAAGGGGTGCTGCCCGGAAGCACTGTATATGTGGCAAGCGACGAATCAAAGTTTGACGAGTTTAAAAAAATAATCGAGTCCGAAATGAAGTCGATGTTCATAGACACACAAACAAACGGAGTGATCCTCAAGTGTGATACAATCGGGTCTCTGGAGGCCCTGACTGAAATGCTCCGACGCCAACAGATCCCAATATCAAAAGCAGACATCGGACACGTCAACAAGCGCGACGTCATGGAGGCAAAAGTGATAAAAGAAAACGACAGACACCTTGGCGTAATTTTGGCATTCAACGTAAGGATACTCCCGGACGCCCAGGAAGAGGCAGACATCAATCACGTCAAAATTTTTTCTGACAGGGTCATCTACAGCCTGCTTGACTCGTATACCATATGGGTAGACGAGGACACTGCAAACGAGGAAAACGCAGTCTTTGGCGAGTTAACGCCCGTCTGCAAATTTACCTTTCTGAAAGGATATATCTTTAGAAACAGCAATCCAGCCGTGTTTGGGATCCGCGTAGATGTCGGCAAAGCCGTTCAGAAAATGCCGGTCATGAACAAAAATGGCAAAAAAATTGGCGTCATACATCAGCTGCAGGACGGAAAAAAAACAATCCAGTTTGCCACGCAAGGCCAAGAAGTAGCGTGCTCGATTCAGGACGTTACCATCGGAAGGCAGATCGCAGAAGAAGACGTGTTTTACTCAATGCCGAGCTCGTCTGAGGCAAAAAAGCTGGTCGAAAAATTCCTGCACAAGCTCTCAGCAGAAGAGCAGGCGGTGCTAAACGAAATCCTGACAATCCAAAGAAAGCAAGACTCCGCCTACGGCTATATTTGATACTTTTTTGCAATCATGTGGATGCCGGGCTCGCCCACTGCCCCAACCATCCTTTCCACAGGCTGTCCGTCCTTGAATAGTATGAAGGTAGGTATTGCCTGGACCCCAAAACGCATCGAGATGTCATGGCATTGATCTACGTTTACCCGAGCAAATTTGATGTGCCGGTATTTCTTTGACATTCTGTTAAATATTGGGTGCATCATCTTACAAGGGCCGCACCACTCTGCCCAAAAATCAACCAGCACAAGACCCTTTGATATTGCCTGATCAAAACTGGCAGAGCTCAAATCTGCTACATCCGGCTGCGAAATGGATTCTTGTTGCTGCCTTAACATCTCTGCGAGCTTTCGCTGTTTTATCGCTTCGATTTCCGGGTCTTCCACAATTTCTCACAGACAATCCAACATTAAATTTCTATAGATCCAAAAGGTAGCGCATCGAGACCTGGCCGTCTTGGTTTATCTCCATTAAATGAAACGTGGGCGCCTTTATCTCGACTTTAAAGTGGTGTTTTCTGACGTCGATATCTTCGCCCGACAGGTCTGCATGTATCCTGTATTCAGAGTTTTTTTCTATTCTTATCCTGACTGACCTTGTGGCAAATCCTTCGGTTATGGTAAGTATTATCATCTCCTCAAGCCAGTTGTACAAGAGATAGTTCAGATCCTTTCCGGCAACCTGGAGGCTGCGGGTCTTTTTTTCCTCAACTGAACCAATATCTAGTATCGTCTCTATGACTGACCTTGCGGCGACAACAAAGGCCTCCTCCAAGGTGGGGGCCTTTACCTCGATGAGCGCATCCGTTGCGTGCTCCAGATACCTGTAGCTCATTTAGTAGAAGTTTATCCTGCGAGTATTAATAGATAAAAAAAGAGATCCTCAAGTTGCAAAACAGAACCTAGCAGCAACACCTAAATCCATTGCCTAGACATCCTTTCCCAGTTGAATCTGCCACGGGGGATGAAAGACTTTGAGAGCGACGAGCAATCCAAAATCGAGTTTGTCAGACAAAAATTTCTGGAGACCTGCAAGGCATTTGGGTTTGTCTTCATGGAGCCGTCACCAATCGAGCTCGTCTCAGTAATTGAGGCAAAGAGCGGACCTGCAATACGGGATGAGATTTATTTTTTCAAAGACAAGGCGGACCGCGAGGTGGCGCTGCGGTTTGACTTTACTATAGGCCTTACACGTTTTGTCGTTTCACAAAAATCGCTAAAAATGCCAGCAAAGATTGCGGCATTTGGAGGCGTGTGGCGATACGACGAGCCGCAAAAGGGCCGGTACCGATACTTTCACCAGTGGGACCTTGAAATCTACGGAAAGCCAAGTCTGGAATCGGACGCAGAGATAATCGAATTTACATCGAGGCTTTTCTCAAAGCTAGGCCTCAAAAACATCACGATAGATGTGTCTCACCGAAAACTGGTAGAGTCAGTAGTATCCAAAATCTTTGACTCTGCTGATCCGCACCTTATCTCTGACATATTTAGGGCAATAGACAAAATTCAAAAAAAGAAAAAAGACGAAATCCTAAAGGAGTATCAGCAGAAGGGATACCAGCAGGAAAAGCTAGACAAGGTCTTGGAGTTTTCAAAAATTAAAGGCACTCCAGAGGAGGTGGAAAAGACATTTGCAGTGACAGGAATTGACGCCTGGAAGGAGCTAAAAGAGCTGTTTGCCTCGCTCAAAAACCGAGGCGTGGAAAACATCCGAGTTAACTTTGGAATAGTGAGAGGCCTCGATTATTACTCCGGCGTGGTCTTTGAAGCATTTGACGGCTCGTCAGATGTCGGAGCGCTCGTTGGTGGCGGCCGATACGACAGCCTGCCAAAGGCATTTGGGAGAGACGACATCGGCGCAACTGGGGTAGCGGGGGGAGTCGAGCGAATAGCTCTGTCACTTGAAAGTCAAGGGCTGGCAAGGGCCGACGCCGGCGCCTTGGTTTCCGTTCTGTTTGTAAACGAGGAAATGTCCAGGCCTGCGATAAACATCGCATCAAAGCTAAGGCAGATGGGCCTTGCAGTAGACATCGACCTTGTCGGGAGGCAGTTCAAAAAACAGATGGAAAACGCATCTGCATCAAAATACGCAGTCATTGTCGCACCAAAAGAGTATTCTGCAAATCAGGTCTTGGTAAAAAACATGTCCGATGGAAAAGAAACTGCCGTCTCAGTGGACTCGCTGTTCTCTGACGCAAAATCAATTTTTAGTTTGTAAAAGCCCTGGTCAGCATCATTATCTCGGGGCCGTTAGTCAGGTTACCCACTACGACTGCCTTGTTGTTGGCCAAAATTCCAGATGATACATACGGTATGCCGCCGTTTATTGTGGCAGGTTCCAGCCTTACCCTGAGAATGTCTGAGATTGCCTTTATGTCGTCGTTGTCCGTTTCCGGGTGAATTATTCCGCCAATGTCGTTTGCGCATACCATTACGCCGGCCTGGTGATACCCGGCAACCTTTTTTTGGATTACCTCAATTCCCAAAACGTCCTGAATGTTTCTCAATGATTCTTTTGGAATTTTTGGAGAGACCACGCCGCCCTTGCCATTTACACACATGAGGTTGCCTAGAGCGGTGTGCTTTATGTCAAGAACTTCGACGTTGAGACCAGTCGACTTTTTCAGATAATCGACTTCCCATGGAGAAGACGTACTGGGAAGAAGCATGCCTGAATTGTTCACCACCATCATGGGGCCAAGCAGCCTGGTGTTTGCAACTGATGCAAAGAGGAAATCCGTCTTGAGGTATTTTGCGAGAGTCTCTGCCTTTGTTTTGGCAAAACCGTTTGGCACAAAAACAAAACTGTCGTTTACTTTGGTGTAGATGCCAATGTTTGGCCCTCTGTACACATCATACTTGTAAATATCCAACTCTTCAGGTGATAAACCAAAAAATATGAACGTAAGGCACAATCAACTAAAAAACAGTGTTATAATCGTCCAATTTCGTAAAAAGAAAATTTAGTTTGTACTAACTATGTTTAGATTTAAATAACATCTCCATAAACTAGTCCTATGCCAATAGACGAACATTTCCCACAGGGACTAAAACCCATAGGAAAAATTCTACACGCCGATGGCGAACACTATCACTTTATGTGGGGACCTGGAAGAAGCGATGCTGAAGCCTTCTCAAACGAAGAGGTAATCGCAGCATACAAGGCCCGCGGTGAGAAACAGGTTCCATTGGGAGTGAGTGGTACGATGGTTGCAGTCGACTGGGACTCTTGTGTCGCAGACGGTGCATGCATTGAGGCTTGTCCAGTACAAGTTTTCCAATGGTACAGAACCGAAATGGACATTCCAGCAAAAGATGTTGTTGGTAAGACATTTGCAGGCACAGGTTCTTCAGTAAAGGAAGAACGCAAAGACTACACAGACAAAGCAGATCCGATCAGAGAACATGATTGCATCTGGTGTATGGCTTGCGTGTCAGTCTGTCCGCCTCAAGCTATCAAGGTTGATCAATCAAACTTGGAGCATCACGAAAAGGCAGCCGGAACGTACATCAAGCTAGAAGGTGGAGAAAATCCACACGCACACGACTAGAAACACAACTCTTTTCTTTCTTTTCTTTTAAAGTCTGATCTCGATATCGTCACTAAAACAAATTTTAACAGGCAAATGTCATCGAAACCCGCAGAGGTCGCCTAGCTCGGTAGGGCGCGGGCCTTGAGAGCCTGTGTGCGCAAGCACCCGGGGGTTCAAATCCCTCTCTCTGCGCTTCCAATTACAATGAGAATCCGTGATAAACAAAATTTTGGCCCTTAAGTCAAATGCCAACATTTTGAAATGATGAAAGCAATCGATATTCATAACGCAAGAAAGAGAATCGAATGTGCCAGAATAA
>CAZITM010000011.1:0-31186 GCA_964542205.1 uncultured Candidatus Nitrosotenuis sp. | reverse complement strand
CAGAGATCTTAGAGTTGAACTAAAGACATTTGATAAAAGACAGGCTGTAATTTTTAAAAATTGGCATGGTAATTGACGGAATTCTGCCGTAGGTCAAGAAGCGAGCTGCCTAGAGGAGTTTGGTTTTTGTCGTTCGCAGTCTATAATAATATCAGCACATCAAAATTCAGCAATAATGATCACAAAGATTATTGACGATTCCACGGTTTCGTTTCTAGTAGAGGAGCCAGACGATCTTCTGACCCTAAGAAGGATAATAAAAAAAGAGGACAAGATAATTTCAGATACAACGCGCGTCATAAAACAGGAAAAAGACTTTGCAAGGCCGGACAGGGGCGAGCGCATAAAGATTCGAATTTTGCTCGAAGTCGAGAAAATAGCGCTGGACGCAGTCTTTGACAAGCTAAGAATTCATGGGACAATACTAGAGTCGAGCAACGAGGCAGTCTCAAAGGGGGTCCACCACTCCCTTTTGGTAAACATCGGAGATTCGTTTAACGTCATAAAGAAAAAGTGGCAGCCCTTTGAGCTGAGGCTGATAAAAAACAGAGACGAAAATTTCGGTTTTGTCCTAGTAGCAATAGACAAGGGCGACTGCGGCATAGGAAAGCTAAAGGGTACTCACCTCCAGCTGATGCAGAACCTATACTCTGGCTCCAGCGGAAAACAGTACAAGACGAGCTTCAACATACAGACGTTTTTTGAAAGCGTCTCAAACGCCCTTCAAACCGTCCTAAGGGAAAATGATCAGATAATTCTTTTTGGCCCCGGTGAGACAAAGAGGCAGTTTGCCAATTTCTTGCAAAAGGCTCCTTTTGCAAAAAAGCACAAAATCGAGCTGGTCGACGGAATCGACTCCGGAGGCGAGGATGGAATCTACACTTTTATCAAATCAAAGGCAATGCGGCAGATACTTGGCCAAAGCAAGCTAGCAAAGGTTGCGTCCATCTTAGAGGATGTGATGATCAAAGTGCAGCACAAAAGCAAAAAATTCACGATGGGTTTTGAGGAGACAAAAAAGGCAAACCAGTTTGGTGCAGTAGAAACGCTGGTGTTCTCAGACAAGATAATCCAGACGCACGACGAAGAGCAGGTAATCGAGTTTCTAAATGAGGCAGAGTCAAAGGGGGTCAAGGTTTACGCGCTGGATTCCAGCACCGACATCGGTTTGCAGGTTTCAGGGCTTGGCGGAATGGTCTCTCTGCTAAGGTTTCCAGTAGAATCTTAGTTTGTAGAGTCAATTAGCCACTGCAAGTATGGCTTGTTGATATCATTTACTGCGAGTTCTGCAATTTCTGGAACCTTGTAGGGATGTGTTTTTTTGATCTCCTTTTTCAGTCTTGATTTGTTTTTTTGCGTCGTTTTAAAGACTGCCAGGAACTCATCTGCGTTTTCAATTTTTCCCTCCCAGGCATAAACTGAGGAGATTTTTGTTATGTTCACGCACGCAGCAATTTTGTCTTTTACAAGCTTGTTGGCAATTTTTGAAATTGATTTTTTGTCTGGATATGTAGAAACAATTATTGCAGGCTTCATAGAATGTTGAAAGCTTTGCCAGTGTTTGTTCTTTTGGGTTAGGAAGCCTTTAACTTCATCTTAGATGTATTATGCTGTATGTGTGCCAAGACTATTTCCCTGAGCAATGAAGCATACAAGATACTAAAAGCATAGAAAATGAAAGGCGAATCATTTTCGGATTTGATACTGCGCAAGTTTGGAAAGGGTAATCCATCTGCTATCTTAGCCTATCTAAAGGAAAGAGGTCCAAACCCCGATCTGGCAGACGCCGTTGAAAAAGCAAATTGCAAATGCCGCAAGAATTTTAGAGTGAGCCACTACCGGACAAGTCTGGGGATCTAGCCGTAGTTTGATAAACTGGGATTATTTTTGATATGTTGTGATGTGAACTGATTTGGGTAGGTTCTAAAGTTTAAATGCACAGTCCGTGTATTTAGATTGTATGAGCCATAAAACAATTACAATAAGTGATAAGGCGTATGTGACTCTGAAAAGAAGGAAAAAAGAAGGCGAATCATTTACCGATGTAATACTAAGAGAATTTGCAGAAGGCAACGCCGATAAAATCTTATCTGTTGTAATGGGTCAAGACTTTCCTGATAGAGAACTTGCCGAAAACATAAGACATGCAAGTAAGGAACACCGTAAGCATTTTAAAATTAGGAAATAGTGGTGATGGACTGATTATGGTGTGCGTTGATACAGATTTTCTGATTGATCTCAGCAATAGAGAGGAAAAGGCAGTAGAGAAATTAAAAGAGATTAGTGCAAGCGGCGATACTGTGTATACCACCACAATAAGCATGGGTGAGTACTACACTGGTGCATATCGCTCCAGCAACAAAGAGATAAGGGTGGCAAAAGCAAGAGAATTTCTGAAGGCATTTGTTCCCATAACAATAGACCATGAATCAGCCAGACTCTGGGGACAGCTATCAGCAGAACTACGATCAAATACAATTGGAGATCTTGATCTTCTAATAGCTAGCATATCACTTTCAAACAAGCAAGTTCTCCTGACTAGGAATAAAAAACACTTTGAGCGGGTTCCTGGCTTGCAGGTAGAAGTATGGTAGCGTGAATATCTCTTTTTCATCAAGGCAGCTCGTCAAGATCCAAATCTTCGACATTGCTCAAACGTAAGGCTGAGAATTAGGTCAAATGTCTCGCTTCGTTTTTATAAATGACCACAAATAGGGAACATAATTAATTTGGCTTTAGATTTTTTGGCGCAAAATTCCATAATTTATGTCCTGGTTGCATGGGTAGCAATATTGGGAGTAGCTAAAGCACTAAAGCTAGACAAGCACGGCTTTGCCATAAAACCGTACAGCCTCACCTACAAAAATACCCAAGTCCAAGTGGCTCTAACAAAGATGCTTGGGCGCACACGACGTGGCATACGTGTATTTGCCGATGTTAGCGTTATTGCAGGCTTTATTATGATGGGGTTTGCCTTTTGGTTTTTGCTTGATAACGTGGCAAAATATTTTGACAGGCCTACCGAGTTTGCAGAGCTTACTGTTTTGATTCCGGGTGTCACGTTGACTTCGAGTTCTGCAATTTTGTATTTTTTTCTCTCCATTCCAATTGTCCTAGTAATACACGAGGGGGCGCACGGGATTGTCGCCACACTTGAGAAGATAAGAATCAAGACTGGGGGTTTTGCCATCTTTGTTGCATTGTTTGCCGGCTTTGTGGAGCCGGACGAAGAAGAATTCAACAAGGCAAAAAAAATCTCAAAGCTCAGAGTCATAGGAGCTGGCGCTACCTCAAACGTTATTTTTGCACTTGTTCTTGGCGCCGTTTTGCTCACCAACCCGTTTTTTGCAATCATAGTCCCAGACCCAATACGCGGCGCGTTTTATGAGGTCCCGCAGGGCGTCACGGTTATTTCCATAATGTCAGGCAGCGGTGCAGAAAAGGCCGGGCTGCAGCCAAACGACATCATAACGCGAATCAACGATATCCCCATAGTCACGGCGTTTGATTTTACAAAGGTCAAGCTCAAACCCGGGGAGACTGCCGCAGTAACGTTGCTAAGGGACGGCCAGCAGCTGCAGTACCAGATAGTGGCTACGCCGGCCCCAGACGATCCGACAAAGGGCCTAATTGGGATAATTCGTGACAATTCAGGAGCATACAAGCCGATTTACGATTTCATAGAATGGAAAAACCCAGAGGTTTCAATGTTCCTGCTTTGGCTTTGGATGATATCGTTTTTCATTGGAATAATCAACATGCTGCCGCTGCCGATACTTGATGGCGGCAAGTTCATCTATTCCATAATTGACAAAAAGATCTCAGATGCAGCTGTAAACAAGACCATGTGGGCAATCTATGCCTTTACGTTTGCCCTCTTTGGCCTAAACATTGCTTTATCATACATGAAATCCGGCTGGTTTACAATCTAGTCGATGTTTTTTCTTTAAAGGCAAAACGCACACAAGCTGAACTGTCTTGCTCTTTTTTATCTAGTACCGATCCTTTCGATCTGGATTCCGCTGATATTATCAAACTCAGGATCAGCTCCAACGACCAGCCTTGATTTCATGGATTTGGCAGTTGCTGCCGCAAACGCATCAGCAAGAGACAGTGAGTGGTTTGCCTTTAATGTAGCCGCTTCTTTCCATAGCGAATCGTCCTTTACAGGCACTATTTTGACTCCAAAACTTTTGATGCTCTTTTCCTTTTCGTCGGCTACTTTTCTGCTCTTTCGGCTCAAAACATAGTACAATTCGGCCAAGTTGACTATGCTCATGTACCCGTTTATCTTTTGATCTAAAACTTGGTTTAGCAGTTCTGCGACACGTTCTGCTCCATTTTCATCCATATAGAGAATCAGTAGTGTCTGGGTGTCAAAGACGACATTCATCGTCTGCCAGCTCGTAATCTTTTTTCTTTTTTGGTTTCTTCTGATCGAGCTTCCTTGATGAGCTGTTTTGATGTCTTACCCTTAAAGAGGTCCTTGAGGGAGCCTCTTTCCATCAGTGGCCCAGATACAGGTTTGAAGAGCACGCCATCTTTTGTGTCCACAGCGATTGCCTTTTTTCCAATCTTGTGTTTTTCTCTCAGATTTTTTGGTATTGTGGCCTGCCCCTTTTTTGTGACTGTTATTATGGTTTCTGTCATTTATGGTAATACTAGTATAAAAGTAATACATAAATATTATGTATTACTGATGCTGCCTAACTACACCGATTGCCTCATAAAACGAGTCATCGCCAGTTTGGAAAAACGCAAACAACTCTTATGACTGAGAAGATACCGTAGGCGTTAAATTTGGGGCCGCAAAACCGGATCCATGAAATGCGACAGGTGTGACAATACGGCGGCATATTCCAGAAAGTATTCTGGTGAAAACCTGTGTTCAGAGTGTTTCTCAAGTTCAATCCTACGCAAGGCCGCAAAGACCATCTCAAAATACAACATGATACAAAACGGCGATCTTGTCTGCGTGGCAGTCTCTGGCGGAAAAGACTCGCTTGCACTGCTGCACGTTTTATCAAAAATGTCAAAGAATCACAATTTTAGAATCCATGCTGTTACAGTTGACGAAGGGATACCCGGCTACAGAGAAGAATCTCTTGAAATTGTAAAAAAGTTCTGCAGTGATCTGGGAGTGGCGCACAGCGTCTATGGGTACAAGCAGCTTTTCGGCCTCACCCTAGATGAGTCACTTGCGATGCGACAGGACGAAAAGACATCTTCGTGCTCCATTTGCGGGACATTTAGGAGGAGGGCAATGGATCATGCCGCAAGGCAGATAGGTGCGGACGTAATCGCCACGGGCCACAACCTAGACGATACCCTGCAGACGTTTGTCATCAATACTCTTTCAGGCGATACAAACAAGATCGGCTGGATGGATCCGGACACGTCTGAGAACTCGCTGCGAAAGATAAAGCCGTTTTGCGAGATTTACGAGTCCGAAATAGTGTTTTACGCATTTACAAACAACTTGCCGTTCCAGACAGAGCCCTGTCCGCACATGAACGAAGGCATACGTACCGAGATCCGCGAGTTTTTGAACAGTCTGGAAAATAGCCACAGCGGAATAAAAAACAGCATGTACCGCTCCGTTCTTAGGATTTCCCAGATAGTAAAAGAGACAGACTACAAGGAAAAAACCGCGTGTGCAAGATGCGGCGCCGAGTGCACGGGCAGGATCTGCTCTGTGTGCAAGATGATAGTAGGCCTCAAAGACCAACCTTAATCCAAATATAACACAGATTCGTAATTGTTTTTGGTAGTAGGTAGGATCGGGGCGCTAGCCGTGCCCTCTTCTGAAACCGGCTATATGCAGAGGTCAGTAACTGCTGGATAAATCTCCAGATGAGTAAATCCTGCTTGGTGTACTGAAATGAAATCACGCCGAAGCGGGTGGATGCAGGTCTGAGATTGTCCGAAGGGATAACTCTCAAGGCCGAATTGCCGAAATGGATGAGGTCCGGGAGGGAGCAATCCTAAGGCAAAGTACCCACGCTACTTCGTCAACGTGGCGGATCTTGTGCGCCTTGAGATGGGGCTACCTGTCTGGACTGGAACCGGCAGGTCTACTACCACTCTTTCAAAAACATATGTGCTGAAAGGAAAAAGCATTCGTGGATGGGTTGTTCCTTGGGCCGAAAAGAAGCTATGACGATTTTAAGAGACAGATCCCCGCTGACATCGCACCTGTTTTTGAGTCGCTAAGACAGTTTTGCCTCTCGCTGGGTGGCAATGTGGTAGAAGACATCCGCGCGCACAGGATCGTCTTTGGAAAGTCACTGTCGTTTAGGTGGTTTGCAGATATGGAGCCAGGCAAGCATTCCATAACGGTAAAGATTCAGAGGAGTCGAAAGGAGCCGTTTAGAACCATTTCAGTAGAGCCCGGAAACAGCCTTGGTGAAATAGAGTCGGCAATACTAGACGCATACAACACCGTCCGCTAGTACAGCACATCGAACTTTGTAAATTCTCCTTTGTATTTTTCGTTTCTGATTTCAACGTCCTCTACGCGGGCGTTTGCAGGACCTGCATGACACCACTCCACCACAGTGCTGACGTCGAGATCCTCGCCTTCAAGTATGGCCTCTACCCGCCCGTCCTTTAGGTTTTTGACCCAGCCGGAAACGTGGTTCTTTTTTGCCGTTACCTTCATTGCTTGGCGAAAAAACACGCCTTGGACCTTGCCTTTGATGAAAAGATGGACGCGCAGCTTTGCCATTTAGAAAACAGTCTTGGCTCGGTCTTAATCAATATTAGGTTTGCAGGAAAAAAACTAGGCTCTTTCTTTGAGTCTGGCTCTGCCGGTCTTTCTTGCAGCAATACTGCCGACTTTGGCTCCGGGTGGTGCATTTCTTGATACTGTTCCACTTCCGCCCATGTGCTGATGTCTTCCTCCTCCGTGTGGGTGGACATATGCTGCCTGTGCTACACCCCTGACTATTGGGTATTTGTGTCCCTTGGATTGGTATCTTCGCCACTTGTTTCCGGCGTTGAGGAATGGCCTGTCGGATGTTCCACCACCTGCCAAGACTCCAACCATAGCCCTGTTCTTTGGATTTAGTGTGGTAAATGCACCTGACGGGAGTTTGATTGTGACGCCGTCCACGCTGTGTGAAAAAACGGTAGCAGAACCGCCTGCTGACTTGGCAATGCTTCCTCCATCGCCAAAGTGTTTTTCGACGTTGCAGACTATGGTTCCGTCTGGAATGTTTTGAATGCTAATTACGTTTCCCGCAGAAATGTCGGCGTTGAGGCCGAACTTGATCGTGGAGCCGATTTTAGTGCCAAGAACTGCCGGCACAAGGGAGACTGATCCGTCCTCAAATCTGACCCGCGCAAGTGGCGCGTCTCTGCCCCTTTCGTGAACCAGATCGATTACTTTGCCCGTGTGGTCTTCTGCCAGATCAAAGTACGGGTATTTGGCTGGCGCCAACTTGCCAGTAAAGGCTGCCCTAAACTGCATGCCTCCACGGCCGCGTCTCCTGACTAGTGGTCGCTTGCCCATTTTTGGTGATGCCCTCAGCTTGTGATTTTAAGCTTTGTATTGTAAAGACGTGCGGATCAATTGCAACAAAGATATAAAAAATACGCTGAGAAGGAAATGTATGAGCCAAAACGCCCTCTCACTTAAGGTACTTGAGGCATATACCAGAGACGTAGGTCGTGGCGTAGCTCGAATTGATTACGATTCCATGGATACCCTTAATGCCTCCACAGGCGACGTCATAGAGATAAAAGGAAAGCGCAGGACCGTTGCCAAGTGCCTTCCGCTATATCCATCAGATGAGGGAAAGGGCATTATCAGAATCGACGGCCTTGGAAGAAACAACGCCGGAATCGCAATAGGCGATACCATCACAGTAAGAAAGATCAAAGCAGTTGCTGCAGAAAAGGTAGTTGTCGCGCCACTTGAGGCAATTCCACCAATTGACGAGAGATACCTTGCAGACGCGCTAGAAAGCGTCCCGTTGATCAAAGGCGACAACGTCATGGTCCCATATTTTGGCGGACGATTAACATTTCAGGTAATTGGCGTAACACCTGCTGCTGACGCAGTACTTGTCACACAAAAAACGGTTTTCCACATTGCAGAAAAAGGAGAGACCCTAAGGGGAGTCCCCCAGGTCACATACGAAGACATTGGCGGCCTGACAGACGAGATAAAGAAGGTAAGAGAAATGATAGAGCTTCCGCTAAGACATCCAGAGATATTTGAAAAGTTGGGCGTTGAGGCCCCAAAGGGTGTGCTCCTGTATGGACCACCGGGAACCGGCAAGACGTTACTTGCAAAAGCGGTAGCAAATGAGAGCAATGCTCATTTTATCAGCATCTCAGGCCCTGAGATAATGTCAAAGTTTTACGGCGAGAGCGAGGCCCGACTAAGGGAGATATTCAAAGAGGCAAGAGAAAAGGCACCATCAATAATTTTCGTAGATGAAATAGACTCGATTGCGCCAAAAAGAGAAGAGGTCACAGGCGAAGTAGAACGAAGGGTCGTATCACAAATGCTATCTTTGATGGACGGCCTGGAGGCAAGAGGAAAGGTCATAGTAATCGCGGCAACAAACAGGCCAAACGCAATCGATCCTGCATTGCGAAGGCCTGGAAGATTTGACAGGGAAATCGAGATAAAGGTTCCAGACAAGAAGGGACGAAAAGACATTCTTAACATCCACACACGAAACATGCCGCTTGTCAGCGAAGAAAATGATCCTAATTATGTGAACATAGACAAGATAGCGGCAGTAAGCCACGGATATGTGGGCGCCGACTTGGAGTATTTGTGTAAGGAGGCCGCAATGAAGTGCCTGAGGCGATTATTGCCGGAATTGAACATGGAAGACGAGAAACTTCCTCCAGAGACACTTGACAAGCTTGTGGTAAACAACGATGACTTTCAGCGGGCGCTAATTGAGGTAACGCCGTCTGGAATGCGTGAGGTCTTTATTGAAAACCCAGATGTCAAGTGGGACGATATTGGCGGACTAAAGGAGGTAAAACAACAGCTCCAAGAGGCCGTGGAGTGGCCTATGAAGTACCCGGCGCTATACGACAAGCTTGGCCACAAGATGCCCCGCGGAATTTTGCTACACGGGCCAAGTGGGGTAGGAAAGACCCTGCTAGCAAAGGCGGTCGCAACGGAAAGCGAGGCAAACTTTGTCTCAGTAAGAGGGCCTGAGCTGCTATCAAAGTGGGTCGGAGAATCAGAACGCGGAATAAGGGAGATCTTCAGACGTGCAAGGCAGGCATCTCCATGTGTTATATTTTTTGATGAGATAGACTCGATTGCGCCGATCCGAGGGGCGGGGGCGGAAACAGCAGTAACAGAACGCGTAGTAAGTCAGCTACTGACAGAGCTTGACGGCATGGAAAACCTCCATGGAGTGATCGTCCTTGCTGCAACAAACAGGGCAGACATGATAGATCCCGCACTTTTGAGGCCTGGCAGATTCGACAAAATTGTCCAGATTCCGATGCCAGACAAGGACAGCAGAAGGCAGATCTTGGACATAACTGTAAAGAACATCCCGATAGTTTCTGACAAAAACGATCTTGACTATGTCAACTTGGACAAGATAGCCGAAATAACAGATGGAATGAGCGGCGCAGACGTTGCTGCAATCGCAAACACCGCAGTCTCCATAGTGATTCACGAGTGCCTTGACAAGCAGCCATCAAAGGAGGAGCTGGAAAAAGCCGCAAACAGCGCCAGGGTAACTATGAGACATTTTGAGGAAGCAGTCAAGAAGGTAAAGACCCAAAAAGACCTAAAGATAGGCCAAAAGATAGCAGTCCCGTACTACAGATAGTCTTAAAATGATAACAGAACTAGTTTTCAGTAATGTCTGAATACAGGGGATATTACGGAAAGGCCCTTGAATTTCTCAAACAAAACAAGCTCAAAGTAGGCGACACCATAAAGATAACAACAGATTCTGAGCAGACAGCCACCATAATGCCAAGATACGAGCACAGCGACGACAGACACGTTGTCATCAAGCTCAAAAGTGGCTATAATGTCGGACTCGAGCTTGCCAAGATAAAAAAAATTGAGTATGTCTCAACACCGGCGGCAGACCAAGAACAAGACTATGCAGTTATGCCCAACAAGGCCCTGCCAAAGATCCTGCTTCTCTCCACCGGGGGCACCATCGCAAGCAGGATAGACTACAGGACTGGTAGTGTTACGCCTGCTCTTACCGCCCAGGAGCTCAATGCGTCCGTGCCAGAGCTTGCAGATATTGCAAATATTGATGCCGAGGTATTGTTTTCGGAATATTCTGAAAACATCACGCCTGACCACTGGATAAAAATTGCAAAAAAATTGGATTCGCTGGCAAAATCTGACTATGCCGGAATATTGGTGGCGCATGGGACAGACACTATGCAGTACACTGCGGCCTTTCTTTCATTTGCGCTGGCTGGGTTTCCAAAGCCGATAGTGCTTGTTGGCTCACAGCGTTCTTCTGATAGGCCGTCATCTGATGCGGCGCAGAATTTGATTGGCGCAGCCAAGTTCGTTGTAAAGTGCGGCGCAGTTGGAGTTTTTGTGTGCATGCACAACTCTGAAAACGATGACGACATTGCGTGTCACCTAGGCACCCGTGTTAGAAAAAACCACACAAGCAAAAGAAACGCCTTTGAAACTGTGGGTGCAAGGCCTGCGTTTGTAATTTCACAGGACACCATAACACGAAACCTTGATGCGAGCTACTTTGGACAAAAACTGTACACCCCTAAAATAAACATAGACACAAAAGCAGCCCTAGTCAAGTACCATCCCGGATACGACCCAAAACTAGTCGAGGATTTGTTAAACCACGGATACAGGGCAATAATTTTTGAAGGCACCGGCCTTGGACACATAGGAAAAACGATGTATGATGTAGTCAGAAAGGCAAAAGAAAAAGGCGTCTTTTTGGGCATGACGTCGCAGTGCATTGATGGCCAGGTAAACATGGCAGTCTATGAGAGCGGCCGAGACCTTATGCACCTTGGAATAATTCCGCTATCCAATATGATCCCCGAAACGGCGCTGGTAAAGGCAATGTGGGCACTTGCAAACACAAATGACATTGAAGGAGCGATGCTCAAAAACGTCGCATCAGAGATCATGGAATAAAATTTAAAGTAACTACAAGTAGGTTTGCTGTGGCAGAGCCAGACATAACTAAGATAGGCCTACGAGTAGGCCTGGAGATACACCAGCAGCTTGCCACAAACAGGAAGCTTTTTTGCAGATGTAAGCCTGTCGAGTCAGACAACTACTTGATGCGGTTTTCCAGGAGGCTCAGGCTGGCAAAAAGCGAGTTTGGCAAGTACGATCCTGCTGCTCTCTTTGAGTCATCCAAGTCAAAGTTGATTTACTATAACGCAAACCCGCAGAGCAGCTGCCTTGTTGAATATGATGACGAGCCGCCCCATCCTCTAGACTTGGACGCAAAACAAACTGCGCTGATCATCGCTTCTGCCCTAAAATCGAACATTTTTGATGAAACGTATGTGATGCGAAAAATTGTCATAGACGGCTCCAACACTTCGGGCTTTCAGCGAACTATGCTTGTATCGCAGGGTGGTCATCTAGAAATCGATGGCAAAAAAATAGGCGTCCAGACAATTTGCCTGGAGGAAGATGCCGCAAAGCTGCTCAAGGACACCGAGGACTCTAGGGAATATTCCTTGGACAGGCTCGGCATACCGCTTGTCGAAATAGCTCTGGAGCCAGTTAGCGGCTCGCCGGCCGAGATAAAAAAAATAGCCCTAGGCCTTGGCAGGCTGCTCAGGGTCACGCGTCGCGTCACAAGAGGCCTTGGCTCCATAAGACAGGACGTAAACGTTTCAATTTCTGGCGGCGGCATAGTAGAGGTAAAGGGGGTCCAGCAGCTGGATCAGCTTGAAAAGGTTATTTTCTTTGAGGCAAAGCGGCAACACGGCCTGCAGTTGATTGCGCAGAAATTACAAAATGTGGATACCAGTGCACTCACAAAAAAAGACAGCATGGACGTGACACAGTTTTTTGCAGGCTCCAAGTCCAAGGTGATTCAGAAATCAATCATGGATGGCGCGACGATACGGGCACTTGGTGTCAGAGGCTTTGCAGGAATGTTTGGGTACGAGCCGTACGAGGGAGTGAGGCTAGGAAAAGAGCTTGGGCAGCAGGTGCGGTTCTTTGGAATAGGCGGAATATTTCATTCAGACGAGCTCCCAAACTATGGAATTGAAAGGGACGATGTCGAAAGATTGCGGGAGCTCCTAAAGCTGCAAAAAGACGACGGGTTTCTGATAATTGCAGGGCCAAAAGACAAGATCGAGTTTGCACTCGATGCCGTCATAAACAGAATAAAGGATGCAAAAAACGGCGTGCCGGCAGAGACGCGCGCTGCCACCCCTGCTGGGGAGACTGTCTTTTTGAGGCCGAGGCCTGGCGCATCCAGAATGTATCCAGAAACCGACATCCCTCCTGTGCTGGTAAGCGCACAAGAGCTGGAAAACGCCAAGAAGAACATTCCAAAGTCATGGGATGAGACAATTTCAGATCTGCAGAAAAAGTACGGCCTCAACACACAGTTAGCAGAGCAGATTTTTGACTCTGACTATATGGATTTGTTCGAGTCGATTTGCGCAGACAGCCAAAACCCCAACTTTGTGGCCTCGGTTTTGTGCTCTACAATAACGAATCTCCAGAGAAAGGGACTGGACGCGACGTTGCTAAAACAAGAACACATTGCAAGGGTCTTCGAGCTTCTTGCAGAAAACAAGATAACAAAAGAATCAATCGAGATGATTTTTGAGAGCATAATGTCTGCAAAGATTGCGTCTCCTGACGAGTTCGTGCAGAGCTCCTCCACACTGGACGATAAGGAGCTGGAGAGATTCCTAGATGCATTGATTGCAGACAATGCCCAGACAATAAAAGAGCAGGGGCTCCGCTCCACAGGGATGCTCATGGGCCTTGCCATGAAATCACTTCGCGGCAAGGTCTCCGGAGAGAAGCTAAGCAAACTTTTGGAGTCACGCGTTGCAAAAATATTAGAAAAATAAAACTGCAGAAAATTAGTTTATTCTAATTTTCTTCTTCCTGTTCCTCTACCCATTGAAACGTAACGACCTTTTGCAGAAGGCCTCGTGGTTTCTGGAGTATCCTTTAGCTTTCTTTTGCCGGTTCCCCGTCCTGTGGTGACATACTCGTTGCCAGCCTTTTCTTTCTGCTGTTTTTGATATTCACGGAATTTTTCGCCGGACCATTTCATTTCGTCAGTATCTGCTTCCCTTCGAGTTGTGCCTCTTCCACCGACTTTAACGATTTTTCCCATTATTGATACTATAACTCACTAAGGTTTAAAGTTGTTCGTAGTTGGAGATTTGATTTATGGTAATGCGGGAGGTGGGATTTGAACCCACGAACTCCTAGGAGATAAGGATCTGAACCTTACGCCGTTGACCGGGCTTGGCGACTCCCGCAACAAGGGTTTTTTGTGCCAAAATAAGTTCTTTATCAGTCTGGAAAGGGAAAAATAACAACGCAAATCATCTGAATAGTTGGAATTCAGGGAAATCTACTGCAACAACTGCAAAAAGACGCTGGGGCGGTACAATGTCAGGTATTTTTCTGAGGCCAAGATAGCAGAGCTGATAAAATCAAGCCATGCCAGCCATTATAGAAACGGGCATGAATTGTTCATACGCCGGGTTACCAAGTGATTCATTGCAGAGACTGGCCTAGTTTTTGCAGCAGTTCCTTTTGCTGCTTGTTTAGCCTAGTTGGTATGTCCACTACCAGCCTTACGTATTGGTCTCCCCTCCCATGCGAATGGAGGTGCGGCAAGCCCTTTCCTTTGAGCTTTACTATGGTGTTTGGCTGGGTTCCCTCTTCGACTTTGAGCTTTTCTGTTTTTTCAAGTGTTGGAACCTCGATTGTCTTTCCTAGACATGCATCGACGATCGAGATTTTTGCGTCATAAAAGACATCTGCACCGTCTCGCCTAAAGTGAGGGTGCTGCTTTACGCGGACCCGGACTATAAGATCTCCATTTACACCGTGCGGTACAGATTCGCCCTCGCCCGTTATGGAATAGTCCCCGTTGTCAATTCCCGGCGGAAGGTCAAATGATAGATGTTTTGTGCCCTTTGTCTTGCCGGTTCCCCTGCAGCTAGAACATGGTTTTGGTATGAATTTGCCCTCGCCGTGGCATTTTGTGCATGGTTGCACCGTGACAAATGTCGAAAAGCCCATGTTTCGCGAAGTACGGACCTGGCCCTGACCCCTGCAGCTTGGGCATGTCTCTGGGGTTGTGCCTGGTGCGCAGCCCGTTCCTTTGCAGTTGTTACAGTCAATGTTTTTCTTTATGTCGATATCAAGCCTCTTTCCATGTAAGACGTCTTCAAGCGTAATGCTTGTCTCGTACAGGATGTCTTGGCCCCTTTGCCTTGCAAAGCCCCCAAAACCGCCGCCTCTGCCAAACAGCGACTCAAAAATCGAGTCAAATCCGCCAAAGCCGAAATTAGAAAATACCTCATCAAAGTTTCCCCTCGCTCCCTGAAAGATGTCTTCGGTGGAGTATCGGCCGTCTACGCCCTCATGGCCGTACTGATCATAGAGCTGCTTCTTTTTTGGATCCGAGAGTACGGCGTATGCCTCGGAGATCTCCTTAAAGTGCTCTGCTGCCTCCGGCGATTTGTTTCTGTCGGGATGGAATTTTAGCGCAAGCTTTCGGTACTGGGATTTTATGGTATCTGCCGAGTCGGTTTTTGAGACTCCAAGCACCTCGTAATAATCTCTTTTTGCAGACATTTTCTCATTTTAGTAGAGTGTGATGAGTAAATTTAGCTTGTTGTACCTGTGCTTTGGCCACCCTGCTCTGACGGGCCTGATTGCTGCTCTTGGTTTGGTGGCGGCGCCACGTTCTTGTACAGCTCAGTCGTGACCTGGTTTACCAGTGTTTTTAGAGCATCGAGTTTTGGCCTAATTTGTTCTGGCCCCTTGTCCAGGACTTCTTTTAGCTCCTTTACTGCCTCTGAGATCTTGATTCCCTGTTCTTGTGTCAGCTTGTCTTTGAGGTCCTGTGTAAGGAGTTTTTCGGTAGTATAGACGAAGCTTTCCGCCTCATTTTTTAGGTCTACTGCTTCCTTTTTCTTTCTGTCGTCTTCTGCAAATTTTTCTGCGTCTTGCTTTAGTTTCTCGATTTCCTCTTTTGAGAGCTTGGAGCTTGCCTGTATTGTGATTTTTGCTTCCTTTTTGGTGCCAAGGTCCTTTGCAGTCACGTTTATGATTCCGTTTGCGTCAATGTCGAACTTTACTTCGATTTGCGGTATTCCCCTAGGTGCGGGCGGAAGTCCGGTGAGGTTAAAGCTCCCAAGGGAGACGTTGTCTGCGGCCATCGGTCTTTCTCCCTGCACGACATGTATTGTCACTGCGGTTTGGTTGTCCGCCGCAGTTGTAAAGATTTTAGTTTTCGAGGTCGGAATTGTTGTGTTTCTTTCAATCAGTGGCTCGCGCAGGCCGCCAAGCGTTTCTACGCCCAGTGTAAGGGGCGTTACATCAAGCAGTACAATGTCGCTTGTCACGTCCCCTGCTATTATTCCAGCCTGGATTGCGGCCCCCATTGCCACTGCCTCCATCGGATCCACTCCCGACTCGGGGTTCTTGCCTATTACGTCGCCTACAAATTTCTTTACCATCGGGATCCTCGTAGGGCCGCCGACCAGGACTATTTTTGACACGTCGGAGCTGGAAAGTTTTGCGTCACGCAATGCATTGTCAATCGAGCTACGACACCTTTCCACTATTGGCCTGATGAGATCCTCTAGCTTTGCCCGGGTTAGTTTTAGTTCTAGGTTCTTTGGTCCTGCAGACGGATCATACGATATGAAGGGGAGGTTGATGTCGGTTTCCATCACTGTCGAGAGTTCGATTTTTGCCTTTTCTGCGGCCTCCCGTATTCTTGTCATTGCTGTGTTGTCTTTGGTCAGGTCTATTCCGGTGGTCTTGCGGAATTCATTTGCAATATAGTCTATGAGAACTTTGTCCATGTCTGTGCCGCCAAGCTGGGTATCACCTGATGTGCTCAAGACCTCAAAGACACCACCGCCCATTTCCATGATTGTGACGTCGAGGGTTCCACCACCGAGGTCAAAGACTAGGATCTTCATGTCCTGCCCTGCCTTGTCCAGGCCAAAGGCAAGCGATGCTGCCGTCGGCTCGTTGATGATTCTTACCACGTCCAGGCCTGCAATGGTGCCTGCGTCCTTTGTTGCCTGTCTCTGGTTGTCATCAAAATATGCTGGAACCGTGATGACTGCTTTTTCTATCTTTTCTCCCAGAAAGGCCTCCGCGTCCTTTTTGATCTTTTGTAAAATGAGAGCAGAGATTTGCTGTGGCTTGTACTCTTTTCCCTGTATTTTGTAGACATGGTCAGTTCCCATCTTTCTTTTTGCTGCAATGATGGTGTTTTCTGGGTTTGTGACTGCCTGTCTTCGTGCAGGCTCGCCAACAAGGGGCGAACCGTCCTTTGTAAAGGCTACCACTGAAGGAAATGCCTTGCCGCCGATCGAGGTGCCTTCCGCAGCCGGGATCAGCACAGGCTTGCCTCCCATCATTACTGCTGCTGCGGAGTTGCTTGTTCCCAGATCGATTCCAATTATTTTTGCCATTTTTTCACCATTAAATTATTCTGATCGTGGTTTTTTTGATATTTCGACTAGTGCCGGTCTAAGCGTCCTATTATGAGAAATATATCCTTTCCTTATTTCTTTTGTAATTGTATTATCATCCAGATCCGCGTCCTCCACAACAGCTATTGCCTCATGCAGATTTGGATCAAAGATCTCCCCAATGGCGTTGATGGGGGCTACTCCATACTCGGACAACAGCGAATCGATGTTTTTTAGGATAGAGTCTAGTCCCTGTGCGTTTGGATTTTCTTTTTTGAGAATTTCTTTTGCCCTTATCAGGTCATCATATATCGTTAGAAACTGGAGCATGAATTTGTCCATTTTTTGGTTTATGCCGTTTTCGATGTCGGTCTTTGTCTTGCGCTCCAAGTTGATAAAGTCGGCAAGTGATCGCTTGAGCTTGTCTTCGCACGAGGCGAGGCTTTCTTCGAGTTCTTTTATTTTTTTATCGGATCTGTCATCGCTGTTGGTTTCCATGCCTTCCTCGATGTTTTGCTCTTCGTCATTTTGTTCCGACATGACAGTGATTTTTTTCGTCTCTATTCTTTATGTGTTATCTCGCAGAGGGGATTTGCCTTTATTATTATGAGATCGCTGTCTTTCTTTTTGCGGAGATTTTCATAGTCAGACTTGGAGCATATGACAAGGATTGTGGTCTTGTCGTTGTGGAACAGATCCAAGTTTGGATCGTTAAACGATTCGACATCGCCTATGTAATCACGGAGTTTTGTGATAAGGTTTTGCAGCATCTCGATTTTGTCTCCTCGCATTTCGTGCTGGTCGAGTGCCCACGAGAGCGCGATTTTTGTTCTGCTTGCCTTTAGATCATTTTTCTTAAGCGTCGCCCTGATCTCATCAATTAGTCTTTTTATGTAGCCATCGATTCCTTTCAGGCTTCCGTTAATCAAATACATCAGTGTATTGGCCCCCTCAAAGGAGGTTCCAAGTGAACGCAGGTCATAGAGGCCGTTTACCATGTCGTCTAGGAATATGTTCTGAAAATCGTCTGACTGGAGATCGGTCTTTGTGTTGTCGTCTTGCGCGAATTTGCAGACTTCGAGCACGCTGCAAAGCGCAGAAAATCTGGAAAGCACGTTTATTGCGTGAAAGTGTTCTGCTGCCGAGATGCCGACGAAGGGAATTTCTTTTTTTGGATTTAGAAGCTTTGCAAGGCTCTGAGCCTCCTTGTTGTTGTATGATCCTATCACCTTTGGTTGCTGGTTTCCTCCCCCCAATGGATAGTAATAATAAAAGATGGACTTTCCCGCCTCAAGGCCTGTGACATGTTCTAAGAGCGATATGTTTTCGCTGTTTCCTCCAATACCTGTTGGGAGCGTGTAGATGACGGAGCTGCCTTTTTTGAGGGGCGATGTAGCATCTTTGAATTTTGAATGAACCTCGGTTTTTGTTTCTTGGCCTGCCTTTCTGATTCTTGGGGCAAAAAAGAGAAACTGGGCTTTTGATATGGCTACATCAATTGGTTCCATCGCCAAAAGCGGCTCGTCTTCTTTTAGTGATGAGACGTTGGGGTAGGTTTTAGCTATCTCTGGTTTTAGAGAGATTGCAGACTGGGATGACTCGTCGATGATAAAGACCGTGGTGCCGTTTATTGCCATTTGGCAGGCAAGGGAGTATCCCTCGGTGCTCAACCCATAAACAACTGCCCTGTCTGCTGCCAATTCATTGGTGCTTGGTATAAGGACTAAGAAAAACTTATTGCATGAGTTATCGCATAGCACCTATCTTGAAGATTTGGTTTGACATTCTAACACCAAAACAAATCTTGTTTTTTGAACCAATGGTGAGCAAGTTGCAAAAAAACAACACAATACTTTGCACATCAAGAAACTACAGAGAAGCCACGCAGCTTGCAAAGCTCAAAAAGATGAAACTTGTTTTGATTGGAAGGCACGGGGGTCAAAGCATGGTCGGCAAGCTCGACGCCAGCCTAAAGCGAACTGCCAGCCTCGCAAGGGAGGTTCAGAGGTTTCGGCCAGACCTGACGATTAGCTTTTGTTCCCCCGAGGCGGCAAGGGTCTCGTTCGGTTTGGGGATAAGGCACATTGCCTTTTGCGACTCGCCTCACGCAGAAGCAGTGATGCGTCTTTCAGTACCGCTCGTACAGAAACTGCTCATTCCTTGGATCATACCAAAAAAGGAGTTTACAAAGTACGGGATTGGTGAAAAGAACATCATACCATACAGGGCAATAGACGCATCCGTCATTGTAAAACACGCAAAGCCTACAGTCCCAACAAGAAAGCAAGGAAAAAAGAACATCCTGATCAGAGCAGAGGAGGCCCAGGCAGCATACATGCAAAAAAACCAAAACCACATACTGAAAATAATAGAAAAAGTCTCGGCCAGGTTTTCTGATGCAAACGTATCTGTGCTTCCGCGATACAAATCGCAGATTGTCAGGTTAAGGCAGGTTTTGGGGAAAAGGGCCAAGATCCTAGATAGGGTAGTGGTCGGCAGCACCTTGCTGCAAAACACCGATGTTTTTGTCGGCTCTGGCGGCACGATGACTGCAGAGGCCGCACTGCTTGGGATCCCAACTATTTCGTACAATGCTGTGCCAAACTTGGTGCAAGACTATCTGGTCAAAAAGAGACTGATGGTGTTGCAGTCAGACCCCGACAAAATTGTTTTAACCATAGATAAGATGCTACATTCCGACAACAAAGTTTTGCGAAAGAATGCAAAGAATGTGCTTTTGTCTATGGAAGATCCTTACAAGAAATTGCTCGAGGCCATAAAGACAAGCTAGCTAGAAATAGAAAATAACAATAATAGGAGTTTTCGAAGGGGGTTAACAGGAAGCCCGGTAGTGTAGCGGTCAAGCATAGGGGCCTTTGGAGCCCTTGACCCCAGTTCGAGTCTGGGCCGGGCTACCTTCTTACAAGTCAAGCTTTGTGAGAAGTTTTATTGCGACCACAAACAGCGCTGCTGCCATGCCCACCAGCACCAGCATTTCCAGCACGACAAACTCGGTAAACGTCCCAAAGATCCCTGCGCGTATTATATCTACCAGGTACGTCAGTGGGTTTAGGTAAAAGCCTGTGGCAAGGGGCTCCGGTGCGCCTTGGGCGGGATAAAATGCAGTGCTCACGAACGCAAAAAACAGAAATACCGTGTTTATTATGACGTTAAAGCCCTCGCTCGACTTGAGTCTCGTAGAAATTATTGAGGCGATCGAGCCAAACAAAATCGAGCCCACTATTGACGCAAATACCATAAACGGTATTGTTAGAAGATTGAATTCTACGGATTCAAAAAACAATGGATAGCCAATCAGAGTAATTAGCGCGGCGCTGAGAAGGCCAACTATTGCAATGGTGTAGACGTTGCTCAGTATGTAGTTTGTCCTGGTAAATGGCCCAACCAGAATCTGCTCAAACATTCCGTGTCTTCTGTCATTCCAAATTATAATTCCGGAGACAAGAGTGCTGTTCATTATGTTGAATCCTATCATCCCAGATGCGATAAATGCGGGATAGTCCAGCTCTTCATTTCCAAAGGGAACCGATTTTATCAGCGCGGTATATGCAAAGCCTGCGACGAAAATATACACAATTGGAAAGATCACCTGCCACACCAGGAATCCCGGATTTAGCGAGATTGTCAGGTTTCTGTTTACGAGTCTAATTGTAGGGTGCATTTGTATCCCTGACCATTTTTAGAAATATCTCTTCTAGTGTAGTAGGCATGGCGGACAGATCCTCAACTGGTATGTTGTTTTCGATCAGTATTTGAAGTATTTTTGACAGTACCAACTCCGATTTGCTGGATTGTATGATGATGTCAGTTCCGGTGTTAAAGTCAATCGCACAGTCGGCAACCCCCGAAAGCAGGTCTGCGAGCTTGTCATATCTGTACATGAGGTGAATTTTGATGGTTTTTTCCTGTCCGAAGGTGTTTTTTAGCTGCTCTGGCGTATCGACTGCCAGGATTTTTCCCTTGTTTATGACGGCTATTTCGTCACAAAGGTATTCGGCCTCGGTAAGAACGTGCGTGGTATAAAATATCGTAAGGCCGGTCTTTGCCTTGTTTTTAAGATAGTCAAGCAGTCTTCTTCGTGCACTTGGGTCTAGGCCGACCGTCGGCTCGTCTAGAAACAACAGTTCCGTTTGGTGCATGAACTCGCGAGCTACCTGGACACGCCTTCTTTGGCCTATGGAGAGCTCCTCGTTTTTTTGTTTTCTGATCTCCCCCAGGTCAAATACATCGATGAGCTCGTCTGCTCTGTCCTTTCTTGTTTTTTTGTCTATATTCCACATCATTCCGTATTTTTCGAGCGATTTTTCCACGGACAGGTTTGGTTCGTAGCTTGGCTGCTGGATTACGACGCCGATTCTTTTTCTCACCTCCAGTGGGTGCTTTATCGCATTTATGCCAAGAATTTCAATCGTGCCGCTTGTGGGCGGGACCAGCGTGGTGAGAAGTTTCATGGTAGTTGACTTGCCTGCGCCGTTTGGTCCCAGAAAACCAAACACGTGTCCTGTTTTCACATCCAGATCTATTCCGTCTACTGCAGTCAGACCCCCGTATGATTTCGAAAGCGATCTAGCAATTATACTGGACATGGATCTTTGTGATCGCCGCTCTAATTTAGATGATCGACTGAAATTTTTATTAGTACATCGGTTTATCACAAGTTAACTTGAGTGAATTTGATTCCCTCCTCTCAAAGTTCCTTGAGCAAAGACCGGATCTGACAAAAGAGGACATCGAAGGCCTGATCGCGATGAAAAAAGAAAAGATCGGTGCAGGATACCTTACCGACCAGGGGGCACTGTTCCTAGTCGCATCAGATCTTGGGGTAATGATTTCAGAGCCGCCAAAGAGCGAGATTGGAATCAAGGACTTGTACGCCGGAGCAAAGGAAGTCACTTTACAGACTAGGGTCCTCAACGTTTCACCAAAAAAACAGTTCTCAAGAAAGGACGGCTCGCAGTTTTTCCTGCGAAGCATGACTGTATATGATAGTGAATCAGCCGCCACAGTAAAGATGTGGGATGAAAAGGCAAACCTCCCAGAGATGACCAACCTGAGTCCGGGGGATCTCATAAAGATAATCAAGGCGTATGTCAAGTCCGACCTGAACGGGCAGCTGACCATCAACGTCGGCTCCGGTTCTACAATAGAGCGCGCAAGCGCACAGAGCACCATCCCGTCAATTGATTCTCTTACAAAGGACGTATCTGAAACCAAGGAGGGCGAAAACAACATTGTCGTTTCCGGAATAATTGATGGAAGCATCAGTTTCTCAGAGTTTACGAATTTCCGCGGTGCCCCAGGGACTGCTTTGCGATTTAGACTAAAGGGCAAGGACGGCCGCTCCATGCGAGTGGTTCTTTGGAACAAAAGCGACGCAGAGATCCCAAAAATAATACCAAGCGGCACAAAGGCAAGGCTGCTTGGCGTCAAGATAAAGATGAACCAGCAGGAGCTTGAGATCCACGGAAACGAATCGACCGTACTTGAAATCCAAACTGGGATGCAGGCAGAGCCAGTCATAGTCAGAATACTGTCTGCGGTAAAAAATGAAAACGGACAGCGCATGATTCTTGGCGTCAACAAGGAAAAACAGCTACTCAACATAGTCGATGTTTCGGACGCGACAAAATCGTTCGCACAAGGCGATGTCTTTGAGTGCATGCCATCGAAGATGTATGGCAACAACATCACAATTGACACGGATTCGTTTGTCAGAAAAGTCGATGACGAGCTGCCAGGACTTGCAGACCTTCGAACAAAAATTGCGGACATCAAACCTGATAACAACTATTATTGTGTCGAGGCCATAATTCTAAAGGCGCCGGAAAGAAGGAACATTCAGACAAAAACCGGCGAATCAGTTACGCTGTCGGAGATGTTCATCGAAGACGACACTGCGCAAATTTGGGTAAAGGGGTGGCGAAACCAGGCAAGGCTCTTAGACGAATGTGCAATTGGCGAGATAATCTCCCTTAGCGGGGTTTTGGCAAAGCCAGGCCTTGAGGGAAGAACGGAGCTGTCCCTGACTCCGTATTCAAGCATAAAGAAAAAGAACTAGTCCCAGAACCCACGCGTAGTAACGTATTGCCTTTCTGCCTCGTATATCTGGCGATACAGGGCATCTTCGTCCATCATGTTTCTCAGTATTCTTGAGGCAGTGTCTGCTCCGACCCCATATCCCGAAAGGACGACGAGCGCGGTCTTGCCAAAATTGGCCAAAAGCGACGCCGTCTTCCAGGCTCGCGCAAACCGGTGGTTTTCTTCCGGCGTGGTCTTTTTGCCAGCCACTTTTTTTTGTATGATTTTTGCCAGATCATAGTCAGAGTAGAATGTGGCGGCGATCTGCCTTGCCTTGCAGCGCGGACAGCTGGGGATTTTTTCTACCTCGTGCGTTTGGACTACTTTTTCCCACCTGCCACACCTTGCGCAAATGAGCCTGTGCGTCGTCTTGAAAAGGCGGCTCTTTACGAGATCCAGTATTCCCTTGTCTATGCTCGCAGGAGACGAGTAGTATTTTGTGGTGTGATCCAGTATGGGCTCTGCCAGCTTTGAGAACTTGTTTTCCTCAAACCAGTGGATCTGGATTTTATTTGATGCGATGTCTGAGAGTACTTTGCCAGAGTTTTTCAAATCATATTTGTCGTGGAAGAGCTCGCGGAGCGCCTCCCTTACTAGGGGTGTCTTGGAGTATCGCTCATAAAGAAACCTGGCAGATTTTTTTTCATATACTGCGCCCCTTCCAACAACACCAAACTTCTTTGCTACGTTCCAGGTTCTCCAGCTAACATTATGCGTTCCGACCAGCGAGGCAGTTACGATCTCGTCCAGATCATATTTGTCGGAAAGGATCTGCCGCACTTGGCTTTCCAATATTCTTCCTTTTGACGATAGCGCGATTCTGTATGCGTCGGATCTTGCGTCAACTTGGAATCCAGTCTTTGAGGAAAGCATTGACGAAAGAATTGTAGCCAGAGTCGCGTTGGTCTTTGTGCCAAGGCAGGAATGAATCACTGTCATCCCCTGCCCCCGCACCGATTCTACAACGAGTGTTTTGTCGTCCGGGACAACGGGCAGGCTGAGTTGTGCAACCACATTGCCGGGCAGATCAAGCGCCCCTTGTCGTATCTTTGTTCTGAATTTGCCGACCATCGATGTGGTTTTGTAGTCTACTGGGATGTTTTCTCCCTCCCAGTACGGCACCGTAACGCCGCCGGCGCGAACAGGTTCCACGTTGACTTTTTGCGATGTCTCATCGACGTTTACGATTCGCCACTGCGAGCCGCGCAGGACAAAGACGTTTCCTGCCTCCCCAAAGTCGCCTACGAATCTCTGGTCCAGGGTGCCGATTGTTTTTTTGGAAATCGTATCAAATACCTTGAACTTTAGAATGTCTGGAATTGTGGACAGGTTCTCAAAGTAGTAGCTGTAGCACTTTGCAGTTTTTTTAAAGACCATTCTTTCCCTGTCAAAGTGTACAAGATAGTTAGAGTCAAGCAGCTCAAGGACATCGCAAATCTCTTCTAGCGTCAGGTTCCTAAAGAGGTACGAGTTTTTGAAAATCTCAAATGCTGTGCTGACTGGCACTGCACCAAGCTGCATGGACAATCCGACAAGATGGTGTGCCAGAACATCCAGCGAGCCGTCATGGATTGTTTGCTCTTCGATTGAACCCTCGTGGATTCGCTCCAAGATTGCCTTTGCCTCCAGCTCGTCGTCTACATTATTAGTTATTATGATTCCTTTTGCGGAAGAATGCCTGTTGTGCTTGCTTCTTCCAATTCTTTGCATGAACTTGGAGACCTGTCTTGGCGACCCATAATGCATGACGAGCTCTACTGAGCCGATGTCAAGGCCAAGCTCAAGTGACGAAGTGCACACGACCAGCCGGGATTTTCCGGTCTTGAGATTTTCCTCCGTCTCCTCACGCACCTGTTGCGACAGCGAGCCGTGATGCAGTTCTACTGTAATTGACGATTTTTCTCGAAGAATCGACGCCAGAAACTCTGCTTCGCCCCTAGTGTTTGTAAAAAGCAGCACCGGTGAATCGAGGTTCAGCTTCACCAGCAGCTCTATTATGACGTCTGCGACGTCATGTATGGTTCCGTTTACGTGTTTGATCTCGACGTCGTATTTTCGTATCGTATTGTCACGTATTGTCCGGCATTTTCGCTTTGTGCCAACTAGGAACTTGGCTGCGTCGTCAGAGTTTCCCACCGTGGCAGAAAGTCCGATTCTCGTCATCGGCAGCGCTGCGTTTATCTGGAGCCGCTCGAGGCTCAAGGACAGCTGCGAGCCCCTTTCGTTGGAAAGTATGTCGTGAATTTCGTCAATTATTACCCATTCCACCTCCGATAGTGCGTCTAGCATTTTTTGCTGAGTCAGCAGGATTACAAGTGTTTCGGGTGTCGTGATCAGGACGTCTGGCGGATGTGACGTGATTTTTTTTCTAATGGACTGGGACGTGTCCCCGTGCCGAATCTCTATTGCGAGGTTTTCATATTCTGCGTATTTGATGATTCGCTTAAAGACATCCCGGTTTAGCGCCCTCAGGGGAGTGATGTACAATGCCTTTATCTTGCCGGCCTTTTTTGTTTTGGCAATGAATGAAAACGCCGGAATCACCGAGCACTCTGTTTTCCCAGAGCCGGTTGGAGCTATGATTAGCGAATCTTTTTTTTGGACTATATACGGCACTGCCTTTTTCTGGATCTCTGTTAGTTGTGTAAAACCAAGAGAATGGAATTTGGCTAGAACTGTCTCAAGTTGTTTGTTGTGCGTCTTTTCTTGACTTTGCGCGCTCATATACCATTATTCCAATGATTCCAATTGCAAACAAGATCACCGAAATAGCTGGAATGGAATCAAAAATGCCTGCCATGAATAGTAGGTGTCTGCCATGGTTAAATAGGTTAAGTTAGATCAACGAGTCCTTCTTTTGTGATTTTGTACTGGAACCGATTTTTCTTGAACGGCTCAAATACCTCCCCCTCATAGCCTGTGGATTTTTTGCTAAGCTTGATCTTGGTATGCGTGAAAATGGAAATCACAGAGTCTAGGTTTTCTTGTTCCACGTCAGATATGCTACGCACCATATTCACTATGACTATTGGGATTTTTTTATTCAGCGCCGCCTGAGATAGCTGTTTCATGTATTTTGCGAACTGGTTTGCCCTTTCAAGCATCTGATCCTCCTTGGAATATTCAAATGAGAACAGATCTGTGACGTTATCGATTACTACAAGTGCAAAGTCCGATTCGTTGATTTTTGAGATGTTTTTCAGCTGCTCTGCGGTGTTTGTTATTCTTCCGACCGTAACCCTGTCAAGGAGACTCGAGTCCAGTCCCCTTGCTTTGAGCATCTCCACTATTCTTTCCGGCCTGAAACTTCCTGTTGTGTCTTGGTAAAATACGGTTCCCCCCTGCGAGATCAAGTTTGTTACAATTTGAAGCACTAGCTGGGTTTTTCCGGTGCCGCTTGCGCCAAAAACATCTGTGATCGTGCCGCTTTTTAGGCCGCCGCCAAGAACATCATCGAGTATTCCAAATCCTGTTCGCATCATAGATAACAATCTCAAAGAAATAGAAAATAAACAAATCTCGTCTTTGTTTCACAACATAGGCAAGGCTTTTATTCAGGGTATCTAGCTAGCATGACAAGAGAACATCATTGTCACAAGTAAGCGCCAAGAAACCATTAACGACTCTACAAAAAAACACTAAAAAGAAAGTCACAGTTCGGCTCAAGAACGAAATAGAGTACAAGGGCAAAATGGACAATGTCGACTCTTACATGAATCTGATTATGACCGATGCCGAAGAGCTCCATGAAGGGAAAATAATTGCAAACTACGGTCGAGTGATAGTTAGAGGAAATAATGTACTATTTATCAGGCTAGAAAACGAGTTATAGGTAAAGATTTCAATGGCACGAAGTTTTCTCTTTACTTCTGAATCTGTGACGGAAGGACATCCGGATAAGATCTGCGACAAGATTTCAGATGCATTGCTTGACGAATATCTAAGGCAAGACCCAGACTCCCGAGTCGCCGTAGAAACGCTGACCACCACAGGAATCGTAGTTGTTGCAGGCGAGGTTACTTCGAAGGCAAGGTTCGACATACAGCAGGTAGTCAGAGACACGATCAAGGAAATCGGATATGACAAGCCAGAATACGGCTTTGATGCGGATTCGTGCAGCGTGATGGTATCAATCCATGCTCAGAGCCCCGACATATCACAGGGAGTCACCGCTACAGATAGCAAGGATCAGGGGGCAGGAGATCAGGGACTGATGTTTGGCTATGCTGTAAATGAAAGCGATGAGCTTATGCCTCTGCCCATCCTTATGGCACACAAGCTTACAAGGAGGCTATCAGAGCTTAGAAAGAGCAGGGAGCTTCCGTGGGTACGGCCTGACGGAAAGTCTCAGGTCACGGTCGAATACGAGGACGGCAAGCCCAAAAGAATCGAGACCATAGTCATATCCACGCAGCATTCTCCCGATATTGGTAATTCAGAGATAAAACAGCAGATAATTGAAAAAGTTGTCAAGCCAGTGTGTGACAAGTGGTGGCACGACAAGATCAAAATTCACGTAAACCCAACAGGCCGCTTTGTAATAGGGGGCCCGCCAGGAGACGCCGGCCTGACTGGTAGAAAAATAATCGTTGATACCTATGGCGGCGCAGGAAGACATGGTGGAGGGGCGTTTTCTGGCAAAGATCCCTCCAAGGTGGACAGATCAGCCTGCTACATGTGCAGATACATCGCAAAGAACATTGTCGCAGCAGGCCTTGCAGATAAATGCGAGGTTCAAGTCGCATATGCAATCGGCGTCGCAGAACCAGTCTCATTGATGGTAAGTACATTTGGTACTGGAAAAATTCCAGAAGAAGACATTGAAAACCTAGTAAGAAAGCATTTTGATATGCGCCCTGCGGCAATTATATCGCATCTGGATCTCAAAAGACCCATTTACAAGGACACCGCTGCCTTTGGGCATTTTGGTAGAACAGATGTATCTTTTCCGTGGGAAAAAACGGACAAGGCAGACCTACTCAGAAAGGCCGCCGGCCTTTAACCTAAAGCCACACATCTTTTCTAGTTTTTTGTGGCTGGATGTGAAACTGCCAAGCAGGATATTGAGGTCATCTAGTCCATAGATTGCCTTTTTTGGGCTACGGATGGCGGTGCGATAAGCAATTTCTAGGGGCAGTCTTCTGGTCTTGATTTTTTTTCTTCTCGCAAATTGTTTGGCATATTTTTCAAAGCTTATTGTTTTTGGGCCGACCAGATCGATTATTTGGTTTGAGAATTTTTTGTTGTTGATGCAAAAAAGAATAATTTTTGAGACATCATCTACAGATATTGGCTGCAGCATATATGAGCCGGAACCGGGTATTGTGATGTATCCTCGCTTTGCCTGCCTTAGCAGATTTTTTGTGAGCGGATCGTTTTGTCCGACTATATACGAGGCCCTGAAAATCGTGTAATCAAGGCCTGACTTGATGATTTGTTGCTCTGCTCTTAGCTTTGAGATAAAATATCCCATGGTAGTAGAGCTGCTGACTCCAAGGCCGCTTATGTAGATGATTTTTTTTATTTTTGCCCTTTTGCACAGATGGATTATCTTTGTTGTCTGATCTACGTTTACTGACTGATAGTCAGCGTCGACTGTCTGTGCGCCGCTGCCAATCAGGTGCACCAGTCCATTGCAGCCACTTAGTTTCTTTGGGAGGTTCTTGTTTGCCAGATCCGAGAAGACCACGCTTTTTTCTGACTCAAAGTTCCTGTGTTTTTTTCTAGCTAGGCTGACGACGTGGATTTTTTTTGAGTGAAGGAATTTCCTGAGGTTTGTTCCAACAAAGCCGTTTGCCCCACACACAGCTATTTTGAGTTCGGTTTGGCGCACTGATTTAGGAACATTAAATGTAATTTTAAATGTATAAACGCAGTAAATTAGCTGTTGAATGCATCGCAATGCTACTACGTGTTAGGATTGCAAAATGACGCCTCGTTTAAGGAAGTAAAACAGGCATACAGAAGACTGTCTCTCAAATACCACCCCGACAGGAACAGGGACAAAAACTCGGACCGAAAATTCAGAGAGATAACTGAGGCATACCAGATTCTAAAGATGGAACAAAAAAGAGAAAACGCAAAACACAAGGACGCGGAGGCGGCCCAGGCAGAGTTTTGGAGGTATTATGAAAAAAACCCAGATGGCGATATTGGCTATGGCTATCAGGCATACTACAGGGAGTTTAAGCGCGATTTTGGAGCATCTGATAGTTATGAAAGTCGAGATGGCGAAAGGCCGGTCTCGCACAAGATGACGCATCTGCTTCTTTATGGCGGGCTTGGAGTAATCGCATTATGGATAATTATTTCCGAAATTCTAAAGTGAGTTTTTGCAATTGCATTAAAGGTTATTACGCAAGGTTCTGTGTAATCTACGGGGGCTGAACAAACTATTTTAAAATCAGGTTGTGATTGTAACTAATGCCTGTCAAATCCATCAAACAAAATCATACACCAAACTCTGAGCAACTACAACTAATGGAGACATTCCGTGATATGGTAAACCACTGCATCAGGATAGGTCTTGACAACAACTGCCATACCATGAAAAAACTATCACTGTTATCATACCAAAAACTAAATGATTATCCAATCCAGTCGAAATACAAGCTCACTGCTATATCACAGGCAGCAGGTAGATTATCACAGATGAAAAAAGACATCAAAAAGGGCAAAAAGATCAGGTCGCCTTTTGTCAGAAAGCCGTACCTTGTTTCCTGCTACGGGTTCAAGATCAACGGCATGCTGCTGTCGTTCCCAGTATCAAACAGGCAGTTTGCAAATATCTTGTTAAATGATCACGCATCAAAAGTCCTTTCAGACGATTCCCTAGAACCAGGGTCTTTTACAATCACGCCTACGTCATTGTCAATAACAGTTAGAAAGATTGTAGAACAAATCAAGCCAGAAGGAGTAATTGGAATAGACAGAAACCTCAGAAACGTAACGATTTCAACATCGACAGGCTGCATGATGTACAAAACAAACAAGGTATTATCAATCAAGGAAAACTCACAGTTTGTAAAAGCAGCCTTTAGAAGAAACGACAGAAGGGTCAAGAACAGATTTTACACAAAGATCAGAGGCAGGCAGGCAAGGCGAGTCAACCAGTACCTACACAAAATCTCAAAAGATATAGTGCAGAAGGCAAAAGAATCAAAATCCGTAATAGTGTTTGAGGATCTCAATGGCATCAGAAAACTGTACAGAAAGGGCAACGGTCAGGGAAACAGCTACAGACGCAAACTAAACTCGTGGTCTTTTTACGAACTACAACGACAGATCCAGTACAAGGCGGAATGGGAAGGCATCCCTGTTGTCTTTGTGGATCCAAAACGCACCAGCAAGCTCTGTCCAATATGCGGAGGGATACTCCAAGAGGACAAGCAGAACAGACGGAAACTGTGGTGCAATAATTGTATGAGATCAATGGACAGAGATGTCATAGCATCCATGAACATTGCATACAAGGGGTGGAGTGGGTTTTGCCATCCCAGAGGGCCTCCAGTTGAAGCAATGAGGGGGAACGTGGTCCTTGACAAATATCAGGAACCGCTAGTCCTCCGAGTCGATGGAAGCAAGTTGGTTGCGGAGGTCTGAAAAATGTTCAGCCCCCGTAGATTACACAGAACCTTACGCAAATATTGTACCTTATGTTGTGAGTGAAGCAGAAAGACCACGACAGAAGCTTCGAACTGGTTACACTACCGGAACCTGCGCAGCTGCAGCAGCAAAGGCAGGCCTTATTGCTATCACCACACAAAACAAAGTTGAATCGGTAGAAGTGTCGCTGCCAAAGGAAAAAAAACTTGCAATTAATATTTTTAGCTGCCAGTTCGGTTCTAAAAGCGCAAAATGTTCTGTGATAAAGGATGGTGGTGACGATCCAGACGTCACCCATGGTGCAGAGATAGTAGTAGAGCTGGAACTTACAAAGGACGCAGGTAAAATCGAGATCGACGGGGGTGTGGGGGTCGGCAGGGTAACAAAGCCAGGCCTCGGCCTTGAGATCGGCTCTGCTGCGATAAATCCCACGCCAAAAAAAATGATTGCTGAGAACCTTACCGCGGTAGGAGGAAACGTACTTGAAAAGAACGGCATCAAGGTTCTGATTTCCGTGCCAAAGGGGAAGGAAATTGCTGCAAAAACGGACAATCCGAGGCTGGGCATAGCTGATGGGATATCGATTCTTGGAACAACTGGAATAGTCGTCCCATATTCAACTGCATCGTTTGCAGCCGCGATCCGGCAAAGCCTTGATGTGACAATTGCCATGAAAGACGATACGGTAGTCTTAACAACTGGCGGAAGAAGTGAAGAGTTTTCAAAAAAAATGATCAGCCTGCCTGATCACTGTTTTGTTCAGATGGGCGACTTTGCTGGCTATACAATCCGAATCCGTGATCGGGAACGGCAAGCTGGAAGA
>CAZITM010000010.1:0-32041 GCA_964542205.1 uncultured Candidatus Nitrosotenuis sp. | reverse complement strand
TTTTTTTTTTTTTTTTTTTTTTTTTTTTTTTTTTTTTTTTTTTTTTTTTTAAAAAGCGGTCCTGGCGCCATGACGCCGGATGCAGATATGGCTACCACAGCCACAAAAAACCCGGCAAAATCCTGCATGTGTTAGCCGTACATCGTGTCTTTTAGTACACGGGTTTCTTTTTCTGTCTGCCTGATCTGTTTTTCTGCCACCTCTGCTTGTTTTTGCATTAGTCCCAGATCGCACGATATCCCAGGCAAAATCTTTGACATTGCCATACATAGATGTGCACTGGACTTAAAATCTGGCCCTGCCTCGTCGACATTTACCAGAACCACTACTACATCTTGGTTGCAAAGCCTGCCCTCGTTTAGCAGCGCGCCGGGTATGCCTGGGATTGTGCCGTTTTGAAGTACGGTCATGCCTGCCTGTTTTATTCTGTTGCGTGCCTCATTTGTACTTCCTGCAGCAAATACCTTGTCTCTGTCCTCCATCGGAAGGTTCACCGGCGAGCTGCTTACTATGAGCTTGCATCTGTGTTTTTCTGCCCATTTTAACATCATTCTTGCGATGGCGCGGTGATATGGCTCATTGATTGTAAGATAAGAAGTAAAAATGCAGACTTTGAGATCATTATTTACAAAAATACGCGTAGCATAGTTTGGCATGCCATCTTTGAGAACGGAAACTATGGGAAAATCCGCAGAATCGATAAAGCCAACAAGCTCGTATGGCGCCGTGTGCATTAATGATTCGCTTGCAATAGCACTGGTGAATCCTATTGAAGGAAATCCATCTATAAGGTAGCCGCCATCGACGTCTATCGGCTTGAGCTCTTTTATCCAAAGACGTGGAGACATAAATGATCATTACCCCAAAACAAGATATACTTTTGGAAAATCTCATCTAATTTTTGAGAGCAACGCGCAATAGATGAACGGCAGCGCAGTTGTTATTTCTGCGTGAATCGTAGTTTGTTTTGCGTCCTGTGTCACCTTGCCCCACGAAATTGCCTCGCGTACAAGCGCGCCACTAAGACTCCCATCAAACTCTTGTGCGGTGGTAATGTATACTGCATAGTCAAGGCCTTCTCTGTATTGGTTCCACCACAACGTATGGTGTTTTGAGATTCCGCCTCCAAGCATGAGGGCGCCTGACTTCTTTGCCTTAAAGACAAGACCTGACAAGGTGTCTGCATCCGCATTAAGGTTTAGCTTAAAATCGCCGTGTTTCTGTGAAAAAAGCCAAATCTGACTGCCCACAGCTCCGTCCATTATCCCTGGAACAATGACTGAAATGCCGTTTTTGTACGCCCAGTATAAAAACGAGTCTTCGCCAAGCCTTTTTCCTATTTCCTTTGTAACGTCTGCTGTGGACATTTCTTTTTTTCCTTGCTTGTATGCCTCTTCCAAAATCTCTTGCATTTTTTCCTCAATCAGTGGTCCGTAGCTTTCCATTGGCACCAGCACGTTGCCCAGTCTGTGTAGGTTTTGGTCCGCTAGCTGCGAGTCATCCATTGTAAATGATCCTTCCTTATAGTTTGAAAAATGCCTTGCAATGTCATGGTCTAGCGCGCCGCAAGTAGTTATTGCAACATCAAACCATTTTTTCTGCATCATGTCTTTTATGATTCCGCGGACTCCGGTTGAAACTATTGCTCCCACAAAAGACAAAAACCTCAGGCAGTCCTTGTCTGAAATCATTGCGGATAGTATCTCTACTCCGTCTGCCATGTTTCTCGACTCGAATCCGCCGGACCTTGCCATCTGCTCAAAAACCTCACTGATGCCTGTCTTGTCTGTGATGGTAAGGTCTCGTACGGGGTTTCCAGGCGTTATCATGCTATTTTCAAAATATTGCCTACTATAAAATCGTCTGCTGCCGATTAGAAAAATCTCTTCCTATCGCGGTATCTCTGAAGCCGGCTCTTTTTGTATTTTGAAAGACAAAACGGCACAACGACTGACGACTGGCCGTCTGACAGCGTTTTGGATTTTGGAATCATTATGCCCTCGTCATCTTCGAGGTCAACTATGATGCTTTTTCCGCCAAATTTTGCATTGTGCATGTTTGCTGCCAAAACTGGGATCCTGTTCTCAAGTGAGCGCGCATGAACATATGTGTGCCATGGCATTATCCCACGCCTGACTATTCTGCTTGGGGAAAAAAGTACTTCAGCTCCCTTTTTTGCCAGGGTTTCTGCTACCTTTGGGAAAACCATATCGTAGCATATTATGATGCCGATTCTTGCCTTTTGAGTCTTGAAAACCCGAGCCTCGGTACCATGCCGTATCTTCTGTCTTTCATAGCCAAAAGGGTGTATCTTTTCCTGCCTGCCTATTATGACGCCAGAGTCGATTATTGGCGCACAAATGTAGCCGTGACTCGATTTTTCATAAAACGCGCCTGGGATTATTGTCATGGAGTGCTCCTTTGAAATCATTCTGAATGCGGAAAACTGCACCTCAAAGTCAGATATTATGTTGTTTGCAAGCCACTGCTCGGGCAGACACACTATATCTGCCTCTTTTTTTGCCAGTTCACGAAGCATCCTTGAGACATGGGTAATTGCAGACCCGTTTGAGCCATACTGCCTTGTCTGGATGATGCCCAGCCTGATCATAGGTTATCGTGGCTCCTCATAACTATATGCAGATTTGCTTTACGAGATTTTTTGGAGCATTATAAGAATTGTTAGTGAAGTCAATTAAACTTGTCAATATTCGATTAACAAGCCAGATCGCAAAGGGTAACCTGTACTTTGGTTCATATCAAGAAGGTAGAGATTTTTGGCTTCAAATCATTTGGTTTTACAAATACCACTGTTGGCTTTGAGCAGGGGCTGGTGTCAATCTCTGGCCCAAACGGCTCTGGCAAAAGCAACATACTTGACGCTATAATCTTCGCGCTAGGCGAGAACAGGCCGAAAATAATGAGAGTTGACAAGCTCCGCTCCCTTATCCATGATATCGAAGGGGGAAAACGCGGCACGAAGATGGCCCGCGTAAGCCTTCACTTTGACAACTCGGACAGAAAGATCCCCGTCGACTCTAACAGCGTAGTAATAACCAGAGAAATGGATGAGCACGGTGAAAACGTCTACTATTTGAATCAAAAACAAACCAACCGAAACCAGATCTTGGATCTCTTGGAGGTGGCAAACGCAAGCCTCAACCAGCTTAACGCTGTGCAGCAGGGAACGGTCACAAGAATATCTGAGTTTACGGCAGAGGAAAAAAGGACCGTAATCGAGGATCTGATAGGCCTTGCGTATTTTGATGAAAAAAAATCCGAGTCCCTAAAACAGCTTGAAGACGCAGACAGACGCCTTGAAATAGCCTTGGCAAGAATGGATGAAATCAAAAAGAGAATAGACGAGCTTGAGGCTGAACGAAACCTGAAGCTCAGACACGAATTCATTAATTTTGAGCTGGGTAGAATGCATGCAATCTCTGCCTCGAATAAAATGAAGGCAATCCACGCAGAAAGGACATCAAAGGAACGTAGCATCCATTCACTGGTGTCAGAAACAAAGCGCTTAGAAGATGAGCGTGCGGCGGTAAGAAAGGAGCTCTCAATACTGGAATCACAAAAACACACATTTATGCAGGAGGCAAACGCCTACAACCAAGCAAAGGCTGCAATCGACTCTGAGCTCAGCGCAGCAATGCAGGCGTACGAGTCTGCAAACACAGAGACGATAACAAAGACAAGAAGGCTTGAGCAGATCAAATCACGACTTCCACAGATTGCCTCCGACATCGAGCAGCTGCAGCAGGCAAGGGCGGCAATCGAGTCACAGATAGCAGAGCAAAGAGCAGTGATTGCAAAAATCAAAGAGGACAAAAACCAAATCTTTGCACAGATAAAATCTCTTGAATCAGAAACGTCGCAGGTCTACCGGCAACAATCTCAAGCAATTGCACAAAGAAAGGAAGTTGATGGCAAGATCCAGGGACTGACAACAAAGCTAAACCATGCAAAGGTCTCTATTGCAAAACTCCAATCCGAAATGAACGATGCAAAATCAAAACTTGAGCTAAACAAAATAAAGCACGCCGAAATGATAGAAGAATCTGCGAAACTCGCCAATCTGAAGACAAGACTCGAATCCATCAGGGAAAATCACAAGGCCGCTATTGCAGAACTAAGGGCCAGAATCGCAGAACAAGAATCAAAGCGCGCAAGAGCAGATGGTGACATAGAGGAGCTGACACTAATCTTGGAAAAAGCAACAAAGGCTGCCGAGCAGTATGACACAAAAATCAAGGTCGTAAAGGGAATAATGCACGAAGACTATACCATTGCCAGCCTCAAAGAGCACAGCTCAGAGCTTGGCATCGAAGGTCTGGCATACGAGATGATATCGTGGGACAAAGAATACGAACGCGCCGTTCTGGCCGCAGCATCTGACTGGATAAAGTCATTTGTGGTAAAAGACTTTGCAACGCTTTTGAGCCTGGCCGAAGTAGCGCGTGCAAAAAAACTGCCAAAACTGAAAATAATCCCACTTGATGCAATTCCGAAATTCAAACTGTCCATGAGCTCAGGGCCTGAGGTGGTGGGGGTGCTGGCTGACTTTGTCAGGTGCGATGAAAAATACACTCCACTGAAGACGTTTTTGTTTGGGAACGTGGTTCTTGTCAGAACACGAGAAGCTGCGATGCGGCTCTCAAAGGACGGCTACAAAACAGTCACCATTGATGGCGAGTACTTTGAGGCAAAAACGAGTGCCGTTATAATCGATATAAACTCCAAGATCTCAAAACTCACAAAGATAATCTCGATGAGCACCTCAGTTGAGGGGCTCATCCAATCAATCAACCTACTCCGAAAATACATACAAAAGAAGCGTCTTACCGTCAAAAAAACTGACAACATCATTTCAAACTACAAAGAGCGCCTTGCCATATCTGAAAAAGGCCTTGCAAATTCGGAGATGAGCTATTCTGATCTCAAGGCAAGGGTCACTACAATAGAAAAAACCCGGGCGCAGCTAGAATCGAGGATGGCACAGCTGGAGCGCCACCTGGAAAGAGCCTCGGTAGAACGCTCCAAGGAGGAATCAAACCTGGCCTCGCTTGAGGAGCGAATCGCACTGATGCATGATAACTATGCTGACGGAGAACACAACAGGATAGCGTCTGAGCTCTCAAGGCTAAACCAAAAACGCGACGATCTTATGGCAAGACAGTCCACGATAGTAAACGAGCTACGTGACAAAGAGTCCCAAGTTGTCACTCTTTCTGCTCAGGAGCTTGGAGAAAAGGCAAAGATGCGCAGCCTGCACGAAGAACAATCGACGTTAAACCGTGAAAAACACGAAATAGAATCGAGGCTGGCGGAGCTCGTAAAGGAAAAAGAGCAAGCAAATCAGGCTTTGGTGGCGCTAAGAGAAAAAGAACAAGTCCTAATATCTACGTCTGGCACATCAATTTCAAAACTACGGGAATTTGACGAAAAGATCGGGCAGTTTATTGAAAAAGAACGAAACTATACAAAGGAGATAAACGCACTGGAACGACAATCGGATTCTTTGGCTCGAGACATACGCGACATTGCAGAAAACGAGGCAAAAATACTCAAGATTCTCGAAAAATATGGATATGAGGAAGTGGTAGAATCCTTTGAAGTGGATTCGCTGCTCTCTGCACTGGAGTCAGAAATGAACTCGCTCATGTCAAAACTTAATGCGACTGCACCTGAGACATACGTCGAGGTATCTAGCGGATACCGCTCGATGTCTGACAGAAAGAACGAGCTGGAAGGGGAGCGAAACGCAATCATCAAGTTCATCGAAGAAATAGACAAAGACAAGCGCCAGACCTTCTTGGAAGCCTTTGATAGGGTGGACAAGGAAATACGTGAAGCATTCCACACCATGACCGGCGGCGAGGCCTGGCTTGAGCTGCAAAACGAAGACGACATTTTCAATTCCGGAATCTCGTATCTTATCCAGTTCCCAAACAAGCCAAAAAGAGAGTCAACTTCGATCTCTGGCGGAGAAAAAACACTTGCGGCAATTGTCTTTGTGTTGGCACTGCAAAAGCTCAAGCCGTCTGCATTTTACCTCTTTGACGAAGTCGACGCACACCTCGATGCGCCAAACTCTGAAAAACTCGCAAAAATAGTCGAGCAGCGCTCAGAGGGTAGCCAGTTCATAATGGTCTCACTCAAGGATTCTGTAGTGCAAAAGGCAAAACTGATCTACGGAGTATATCCAAAAAACGGCGTCTCGCACGTAGTCACATACAAGGACAAAAGAATGCCGTCCATTACAAGCTAGTCAGTTTTGCAAAACACGCAACATGCCTTTGCCCAATTTTTTCCAACTCTGGCTCGGTCTTGCATTTTTCAAAAGCATACGGGCATCGTGCTCTGAATCGACATCCTGAATAAACGTCAATTTTTAGCGGTTCGTTTATTCGAATTTTTTTTTCGGCGTTTAGGTTTTTTGGGTCTGGATCCGATACTGCATCAAGCAATGCCTGAGTGTATGGGTGCATGGGGGAAAGCAGAACCTCGCTTACAGGGCCGACCTCGACAAGCTTTCCCAAATACAAGATGCCAATCCTGGTGCCAAAATATCGGGCAGTTGCCAAATCGTGGGTGATGTAAACAAATGAGATCTTGTGTTTTTGCCGTAACGCCTCCATCAACTCCAAAATCTCTGCTCTAATCGAGACATCTAGCATCGATACCGGCTCGTCGGCTATGATGAGCTTCGGCTTTAGGACAAGGGCTCTTGCCAAAACGACTCGCTGTCGCTGTCCGCCAGAAAGCATGTGGGGGTATTTTTCTATTATTTCTTCTGCTGGCTCTAGTCTTACTTCGTGTAACGCATCTAGTATCCGTTGATTCGTATTTCCGATTTTGTGAATTTCAAGAGGCTCTGCAATGATGTCCTTGACTTTCATCTGTGGGTTGATAGAGTCATACGGATCCTGGTACACCATCTGGCATCCCATTCTGATTTTTTTTAGGTCTTCTTTTTTTGCCGTGATTTCGCTTCCCTCAAAAATTATTTTGCCTGCGTCGGGCTCGATTGCTCTTAGGATTAACTTTGCAATTGTGGATTTGCCAGAGCCCGACTCGCCCGCAAGGACGAAGCTTTCACCATCTTCCACACTGAAGGACACTCCGTCTACTGCCCTGACAATCGATGATTTTTTGCCGAGCCAGGTTTTCTTTACAAAATGCTTTTTTAGATTTTCGACTACCAGTATTTGTCCCATCGAATACAGTAACACAAATCACTATATCAATAATTCAATAGGCACGGCCGAAAATTACGTCGGCGGAGCTTCTTTCATTACAGTATACACAACTGCTGCCGGTATTTTCGCTGCCAAATGGAATAACTCGGATGTCTGCCATGGTCTCGTCTTTGATCTTTTCTTCACAGCTCCTTTTTCCGCACCACGGTGCAATAACAAAGCATCCCTTCTCAAGTGCGGACTTCATTGCAGAATAATTGCTTGCCTTTGCAGTTCTTTCATCAAGCATATTCTTTGCGGCAGCAAACATGTCGTCCTGGACTTGTTGCAAAATCCCTCCTATTTCGGACTCTATTTTGTCAAGCGCAAGGTCGGTTTTTAGCCTGATGTGGCGCCTTGCAATGGTAACCTTTTTCTTGTCCAGATCTTTCGGCCCTATCTCTATTCTTAGCGGCACACCACGCAGCTCCCACTCGTTGTACTTGAAGCCAGGTGTCAGCTCGTCGCGACCGTCCATGTGCACACGGATTCCTTTGTTTTTAAGAATCGCTTCGACCTTGCTTGCCTCCTGCAGGACTCGCTCAGAATCCTTGTCTGAGTAATAAATTGGAACAATCACTACCTGAATCGGCGCAACTCTTGGTGGCAGCACCAGTCCCTTATCGTCGCCGTGCACCATTATCATGGCCCCAATCAGTCTCCAAGACACTCCCCACGATGTCTGCCATGCATATGTTTCTACGTTGTTTTTGTCGAGGAACTTTACCTCAAATGGCTTTGAAAAGTTTTGGCCAAGAAAATGTGACGTTCCCATCTGGAGAGCCTTGCCGTCCGGCATGATGGCCTCCATGGTTGTGGTGTACACCGCACCTACAAATTTTTCCTTGTCGCTTTTTTTGCCGGTGATCACAGGGATTGCTAGCTCTTCTTCGACTATCTTTTTGTAAATGTCTAGAATTTCAAGCACCTCTTTTTCCGCTTCCTCCTTTGTCGCGTGCACTGTGTGGCCTTCCTGCCAAAGAAACTCCGAGGTTCTAAGAAACGGTTTTGTTGCCTTGATTTCCGCACGTAGTGCCGTGTTCCAAAAATTGATCTTCAGCGGTAGGTCTCGCCAGCTTTGTATCCACTTTGAGTAAAGCGAGTATGCCAGGGTCTCAGATGTGGGCCTAAGCGCGAGCCTATCTCCAACTATGGTCTCGCCAGAATGCGTCACCCAAAAAACCTCGGGATTAAACCCTGCAAAGTGATCCTTTTCCTTGCCCAAAAGCGATTCTGGAATCAGCACAGGCAAAAAGCCGTTTTTATGACCTGTTTTTTTGAGCTTGGCATCAAGCGACTCTCTTATTGACTCCCATATCGCATAGCCGTCAGGCCTAAGAACTATCAGTCCCTTGACTGGCGCATAATCTGCAAGCTCTGCCTTTAGCACAACCTGTGTATACCATTCACTGAAATCGTCTTTTTTTGAAACCGTTATGCCTACGTTTTCCCTGCTCAACTGAATTCACAGCCGAATTTTGGTTAATGAGCTTTTCCTAGTCGCCCCAAAACCGTATTCCAAGGATTTGGAACAATGGGGTTCCTTTAAATGATAAAGAACATGCGTCATTTACATGAAGACAAAAGTAGCTGCTGTGCTTGCAGTACTTTTTGCAGTGATGCCTCTGGCTTTTGCAGAAGAGAACGAAAAACTCGATTTTGCATCAGCACTGGAGGAAACACTTGGGCATCTTCATGCGCTTGAGCTTAACTTGGACGACAACAACGCAGAGCTTGCAATAGTTCATGCTACGCATCCTATTGCAGAACTGTATGACTCCATGAAGGCAGAGCTGCAAGAACATGACCCAGAACTTGACGCAAAGATTGAAGACACACTGACAAACCTTCGCGCAAGAACAGTCGATGTCACACGTAAAGATGCGCAAGCCGCAATAGATGAGGTACGCTCAATCATCGAAGAGGTAAGGATGGCTGTAGTAGGCGAGGAGCTGAGTAACGATCCGAACTTTAAGCTGGCTTTGGTAAAGATTCTACTTGAAACCTCTGCGGCAGAATATGCCGAAGCGGTAGCAGATGGTGACATCAAAGAGATGGCAGAGTTCCAAGACGGCTCGGCCTTTGTATGGAGATCCCAGCAAATCTTTGATGGGATAAAATCAGAACTACCAGAGCACGAAGTGGAGGAAATCGACGAATTCTATGCTGACTTGTGGAATGCGTATGACACAAAAGCCTCACCAGAAAACGTAGCCACATTTGTTAGTGGGATAACACATGAAATCGATGAGATAACTGGGGAGGAAGGTGACAGCGACGAGGGGCTAGAAGTATACTTTGAGAATATAGAGCACCTCTTGGCCGATGCCAGCGACGCATACGCAAATGGAAGAACAGACGAGGCTCTGAGTCTTGCGACAAAGGCATACTTGGACAACTACGAGTTCCTTGAGGCGCCAATCTCGATGCACAACGAGGAGTTGATGGAAGAAATCGAAATCATGCTAAGAGAAGAGCTCCGAAACATGATAAAGACAGGTGCAGATGCATCAGAAATCGACTCTCAGATATCTGCAATTCTTGAAAAACTTGAACAAGCAGAAGGTTTGGTAGTGTCAGAAGTCGAAGAACATGAAAAAGAGCATGTTGGGCTGCCGCCACTACAACAAGTCAAATCTGGCGTGGCATCAAATGAGGTTGTGTGTGATTCCGGCATGGAGCTGATAATCAAAAACTCAAACGGCTCGCCAGCATGCGTCAAACCGGCGACTGCAGAAAGACTGATACAACTTGGCTGGGGAACCAGACCATAGATTATTTCTTTTTTTTAATTAAGAGGGGCACCCTTGCAGAGAACCTTGCCCATTACTCTACTTTGAAAATTGGGGCACACAAAGCATTGGATAAAATGAGTGTCTTGTTTTAGAACTGGACATTCGACATATTCTTCTTTCATTCGTTTTAGCATCTTTGGGCTTACGCCTTTTATCTTGAGCTTACCCTTGTCGTCCATCATGCCAGAAGCCTTGAGCTCTTCTTTTACGTTGTCTGGGATTTTCTGTGATTTTTCCGAGGCCTTTACTTCGACTTCGTACTTGTGCTCAAGCTCTTCCATGATGTGTCAAGTTTTCTACTATGATTTATTATTAACGATGCTGCGATCTCAACTTCAACTTTTATATTGATATATTCTCGTCCAAAAGTTAGAAAAATTGCTCGCTATTTTTGATGTGGAAGGAGTGCTCTTTGACGCAGAATATCTGCCAATCCTTGCAGAAAGGGTCAACAAAGAAAAGGAAATCTGGGAAATAACGCGAAAGGGAATCCAGGGGCTCATAAACTGGGAGGATGGACTCCGAACACGAGTGGAGGCGTTAAAAGGACTTGACTATGAAACATGCAAGCAAGTGGCCGATGAGCTGCCAATCATGACTGGCGCAAAGGAGACGTGCCGTGTCCTCAAGGCTGCCGGCTGGAAGTTGCTTGCGGTTTCCGGCGGATTTACGATAATGACTGATCGCCTCAAAGAAGAACTGGATCTGGACTATGTGTTTTCAAATGAGCTTGTCTTCAAAAACGGAAAACTAGATGGCGTAAAAATTCACGTGACGTCAGACAAGGCAAAATCCGCAATGATCAAAATATCGGAATGGAAGGAAAACAAAGACGACATAGTAGTTACCGTAGATGGGGCAAACGACATGACTCTGTTTGACATTTGCGGCCTTGGGGTTGCGTTCAGGGCACAAGACATTGTAAAAGAAAAAGCAGATGTTACAATTGAGGAAAAAAATCTCACGCACCTAATCGAGGAAATAAACAAGCACTATAACCTAAATCTGCAATTACAGACCGTCGCGTAAGCAACACCTAGAAAAATATGCAACTACAAAAAGCCAACTAAGTTAAATTAGAATCCCTATTCATAACCAATAATGCCGCTCCAAGTTCTGCCCGTAGTTATAAAAAAAGAGATTCAAAAAGGCGATGACATAGCGGGCTACTTTGTGTCCAATTTCAAGGATCTGAGGGATGGCGATATTGTAGTCATTGCTCAAAAAATCGTCTCAAAACAGGAGGGAAGAACAGTCGAGCTTGCAAACGTAATACCGTCTCTTCTTGCGGTAGGGATCGCCGCAGAATACGACAGAGATCCAAAACTAGTCGAAGTCATCCTCTCAGAAGCCAAAAGAATTGTAAGGATGGAGCGTGGCATTATGATCACCGAGACAAAACATGGCTTTGTATGCGCAAACTCGGGAGTTGACGAGAGCAACCTGCCACTGGGTTTTGCATCGCTTTTACCGGAAAATCCTGACAAGTCTGCCTCGGATTTTGCACAAAAGGTCCTGGCAAAAACGAGCAAAAAAATCGCCGTTTTGATATCTGACACGTTTGGCAGGCCATTCAGGGAAGGGCAGGTAAACCATGCAATTGGAGTCTTTGGAATGCCTGCGCTGGAAAACTATGAGGGGAAAAAAGATGTCTTTGGAAGAACGCTAAGGGTTACTGCGATTGCGCAGGCAGACGAGATCTGCAGTGCCGCGGAGCTGGTGATGAAAAAGACAAAAGATTGCCCCTTTGCAGTAGTCCGGGATTTTGAATTCGAATCGTCTGAGGGCGGAATTGGCAGCATGATTAGATCAAAAGAAACCGATCTGTTCCGGTAGATACAACAAAGATTAAAATCATTGTCAAAAAGATCGCAGTTGATTTGGACTACATCAAAACAGAACTGCACTGCCACAACACCTTTTCGAATTTCCACGTAGGGCATGAAGAGTCGCCATATGATTGCGAAGTAACCATACCAGAACAACTAGAACGTGCAAAAAATCTTGGGCTTGAGGCATTATTTGTAACAAACCACAACACCCTAAACGGATACAGGCAAATGATACAATATAGAAATGATCACACAAAATACAGCAAAATCCAAATCTTCCCAGCAGAAGAGATCACAACAAGCACAGGCGCACACGTAATTGCATATGGTATTACAAAAGAGATCCCAGCAGGCCTGCAACTTGAGCAAGTAATAGACGAGATAAAAAAACAGGACGCCCTGTCGTGCGCACCGCATCCATTTAGCCTCCTTGATGCATTACGCGAACGCTCAAAGGTATGCGATATGATCGAGGTTTTTAACAGCAACAACGTAGATGTCATCTCCAACGCACGCGCCACCGAATTCTCCCTTGAACACAACAAGATTGGAGTTGCCGGCAGCGACTCACACGTCCTGTCGACACTGGGAAGATGTATCAACGTAATAGAGTCTGAAAACTCACTTGACAACGTACTTTTTGCAATGAAACATGGGAAAATAACGATTGAGCAAACTGGCTATGCAAAAGAAACAGAGACACTAGAGCATATCAAGTATAAAATTAACAACTCAAAGGACTATCTTGCAGAATACATACGCGAACATTATCCGAACTCGCAGTGGCTGCTGTCATTACTTCTCAAAATGTATAACCTAAATCAAAACAGCTATCTGTGGTCACTGTTCTACAAAATCGCAGTTTATCTGATGAAACGAATATCTACAAAAATAAATTTGTTAGATTATGATCCTGCGCCACTCAAAGACAGAAACATTGCAAGCATGTTACGGATGGCAATATGAAGAAATGCGTGCTGACAAGCAGGAAATCTTTATCAGGCACACCAAGTTCTATACCACATGGAAGTTCAAAAGGCCGCTGAAAAACTAATTCAGCTCAGTCCATCAGTTAGAGTGGTGACTGTTTGCGACATGAATGGAAAGATGGTGTTTAGCGAACGTTCGCGACGAGTGAGAAACCTGCTTTCAAAAAAAGAGAGTGTGATGTCGCTGCAATTGGCTGCACGAGCTTGGAAGGTAAGAAAAAAACTAGAAAAAAAACTCGGACCGTGCAAATACGTAGTAGCTGAATATGCCAACGTCAAAAGAATCACAATGCCTGCAGGTAGAAATCATCTGCTCTACGTAACAACTACTGCCGCGTTTGACCATAACAAAGTGGTGCGCAAAGTAAGATCTTTCCGATAGACACTCAAAAACTCCATGTTTTATTTTTGTTTGATACTTGATGGATTAAGATAACTTCCTTCTGCCGGTGCCTCGACCTGTTCCGACCCACATTCCTTTTCCTGAAGGCCTTTCACTGGTTTCAGCGATGTCTCCAAACTTTATTTTTGTAGTTCCTCTTCCCATAGTGATGTACCTGTCTTTTGCAGCTTCTTTTTGGGATTGAGAGTATTTTCTAAAAGCGGTTCCAGTCCAGTTGTCTTCTTCTTTCTCAGCCACTCTTCTTGAAGTTCCTCTTCCACCGACTCGTACGATGCCCATTTCCTTCACGTAAATAATGTCATCCAGATTAATAAGATTATGGCGTCGAAAAACGTATCGTGCTACTAACAAACTGGTTTAGCTAGCACTAACCCCCAAATAGATTTTAATATGCAAATACGCACTTGATGAACATTATGAGCACAACTGCCAAAAAACTGGATGCGCGGGGACTGTTTTGCCCAGAACCTGTCTTTAGGACAAAAATTGAAATGGAAAGAATGCAGGTAGGCGAAACACTTACTGTTCTTGCAGATGATCCAAATGCCGAAGATGATATCTCGCGCTGGGTCAAACGAAACGGACATGAGCTCCTCTCACTGCAAAAAAGAGATGGCGAGCTAGAGTTCTCCATAAAAAAGGTGAAGTAGCTGGCAACCAAAGTCCTAACCGATACTGATGCCCTAAAGAGAATTGGGAACACTCCTCTAGTCAAGCTAGGCTCTTTATCAAATAACAAAAAGACCTATTTTGCAAAACTTGAGGGCCATAATCCGTTTGGCTCTGTTAAAGACCGTGCAGCCTACTGGATGATAAAGGACGCAGAAGAAAAAGGAAGGATAACGCGGGGCCACACAATAATAATCGAGCCGACATCTGGAAACACGGGAATAGCACTTACGGGAATAGCGAATCTTCTTGGGTACCAAGTGGAAATAGTCATACCTGAAAAGGCAAGCGAAGAAACAAAAAAAATCATCGCATCGCTTGGCGCAAAACTATATGAGACAAGCGATGACCTGTGTCCAAAGGTCGGAGCAGGAACCGATCAAAGCATCGCCCTTGCCACATCTATTGCATCTGCAAGGCCTGACAAGTATTTCTCGCCAAACCAGTACTCAAATGAGGCGAACTTTATGGGTCATTACAAAGGAACAGGCCCCGAGATCTGGAAGCAAACCGAAGGCAAGATAACTCACTTTTTTACAGGTGTCGGAACCGGCGGCACAATCACCGGGATATCAAGCTATCTTAAGGAACAAAACCCGAAAATAAGGACAATTGCAGTTCAGCCACAACAAAACCACCTGATTCAAGGCCTCCGCAACTTTGAGGAATCTGCCAAGCCTGACTTGTTCTTGCGACGCGAAAACGTAGTGGATGATTGGATAACAATAACAAATGAACAAGCATTTGCGGCAGTCAGAGAAATAATCGAAAAAGAAAAAATGCTGGTCAGCCCGTCTTCTGCTGCAGTATATGCAGCAATGAAAAACTACAAAATAGACGAGGGAGTAGTCGTAGGAATCTTTGCAGACGATGGAAGGAAATTCAAGAGTCTTTATGCACAACAAAAAGTTCTAAGCGAGCAAGAGTTTGACAGCGCACTAAAAGAGGCAAAACACCTCTCAAAAATAGTATATCTGTAAAAAATCTGCCTTGCAGACGTTTACTTGTTTTCAGTCAGATACCTGTCGACATCGATTGCGGCCATGCACCCGTATCCGGCCGCAGTTATCGCCTGCCTGTACCTGTGATCGTGGACGTCACCTGCAGCAAAAACACCATGGACACTTGTTTTGGTGTGGTCTTTTAGTACGATGTATCCTTGGCTGTCTAGCTCTACTTGGTTTTCAAAGATTTTTGTATTTGGCGTGTGCCCAATAGCTACAAAGACTCCGCCAACGTTTATCGTGGAAACCTGGCCGGTTTTTGTGTCCTTTAGGGATACCCTTTGGACCTTCTGGTCGCCTGCGATGTCAGATATCTCACTGTTCCAGTGAAACTGGATCTTGGGGTTTGAGAATGCCCGTTCCTGCATTACCCTGCTTGCCTTCAAGGCATCTCTTCTGTGAACCAGATGTATCTTGCTTGCAAACTTTGTAAGAAACGTGGCCTCTTCAACTGCAGAGTCTCCACCGCCAACCACTATCAATTCTTGGTTCCTAAAGAACGGCCCATCACACGTTGCACAATACGAGACACCCCTTCCACCAAACATCGCCTCGCCGGGCAGCCCAAGTTTTCTTGGAGATGCTCCTGTGGCGATGATTACTGCTTTACATTCGTATTCTTCTGACGCAGTCAAGATCTTAAACGGCCTGTGTCTGAAATCCACGTCTACTGCCTCATCATCAATTATCACAGTGCCCATTCGCTCCGTCTGCTTTCTCATAGCTATCATGAGATCTGGACCCATTATCCCGTTCTCAAAGCCTGGATAGTTTTCGACTTCTGTAGTGTTGACTAGCTGACCACCGGGCAGCACCCCGGAAAGTATCAAGGTGTCATGCCTTGCGCGTGAGCAGTATATTCCGGCGGTGTAGCCTGCAGGGCCTGCGCCTATTATTATGACGTCGTACTTGGTCTTCTTTTTTTCAGACTTGGGAAATTCCTTTTCCACCACTAGTGTAGAGCCGCCATCTGCCATCATATTTGAGGCTAATCCGGCTCAACAATTTAAGTCAAGCCATTCTTGCAGAATTTTATTGTGTCTTCCACATAGCTTGCTAAACTCTAATTGCGAGTGCAAAAGATCTCGTTGCCAATGTGCATTGTTAAGCCTACAATCCGACAGATCACAAAATGGCTCGCCTGTGATGTAGTAAAATATTGCTTGTAACGAGTACCCCTCAGCTATTTTTCCAAGGCGTTCGTCATGATGTTCTAGGTACTGCCCGCGATACTTTTCCCTGATGACGTCTATGTTGAGGCCTTGTCCATAGTTTGCCATCAAATCCAAATAATACTGCCGCGGCTTTGCAGGGGCCTCGATCATCCCAGTCGTGGATATAACGGAGGGATTTGCGCCAATCAGCGCACGGCCGTGATATCGATAGTCTGACGGATCAAAAGTGCACGTTAGCTTGTTCGTAAACACAAGATGGAAATTTCCCAAGGTTAGCTCAACTGCTGGTATCAAAGACGTGACAATTTTCTGAAACTCAAAACCATCATACAGGATAACATTTTCATTTCTTGCCGAGTTTTCAAATGATTCTATCTCGAACTGGATCTCCTCTGGTGTTGGCTCGTGCCTTTGAAATTCCTGCCGGTAGTTAAATATGCGAATGGCCGCAAGTTCTTCGGCTGTTTTTTTGGTGGCGTTTTCAAAAACGCTCTTTCTTTTTTCCACCATGCGGCAAAATGTTTTTCCTAAAAACTCAGCTAGACTGTCCAGTTCTATTTCAGGAACGGAAGGCTCATCATATAGAAAGATTTTGGAAAAATTCACAACCTAGCTTCGGTTTAACTCTTTTAGTTTTTGCGCAGTGATCTCGGCTGCCCTCTTGCCTGAGAACAGCATCGAACCAAAGGTTGGGCCCATTCTTGGCAAGCCATGCGTCTCGGTTACAGACATGCCTGCAATCACCAGTCCAGGATATACCTCGCCTGTGTGCTCGACTACTTTGTCTTCCCCATCTTCTACCCACATCGGATTCATGCCCTTCCAGTCTACGAGCTTTCTATCGACTAGTCTTTTTACTGCAACCGAATCATGTCCGGACGCATCAATTACCATTTTCGATTCTAGTGCGACGGGGTCTACACACGTGATGTTCCTTGGCAGTGCAGATACTGGCATCCAGTTTACTACAAGGCCTGAAACTCGGCCGTACTTTAGGATAAGATCATCGAACTTGGTCAGGTTCAAAAATTTAACGCCTGCATCACACGTGGCCGCAATTAGCTTGGAGACGGCGTGTGGTCCCGCAGTGATGTATAGTCCCTCTGAAGCCTCTTTGTATGGGATGCCAAGCTCGTCCCAGATTTTTTGCGCCGGGGCGCGAACTGTAACTGGATTCATCATGTAGCCACCAAGCCAGTAGCCGCCCCCAAGATAGTTGTTTTGCTCTATTATCAAAACCTTGTAGCCCATTAACGATAATTCCCGACCCGCAGTCAAGCCTGCAGGGCCTGCACCAATAATTATGACATCTGATGTTATTCTTTCTCTAAAGACTGAAAAAAACTCGTCAGCAATGGCGGCAGTTATCTTTGCCTCGTTGACATCAGCAAAAATTTTCGTCTTTTCTTTTATCGAGGTGCTTTGCATAAAATTAGACCTGATAGAACACATTAATAGTTTATCGTCAAATCCGCATGCATTTTTGCAATGTCATTAGGTGATACTAATTTGTGACCTGAGCAAACTGGCGGAAAATTAATCCCTGTATTTGCATTATTGCGGCGGAAATGCCTTTTTTCAAAAATTTATATCCGAATTTAAGGGGAATCTAGTTGAATTTGAGCGTAGTAACCAAGTCTACAAAAGACACCAAAATGCCCAAGATAAACTGGGCACGCGCAGAAGAAGCTGAAAACTTTGCAAAAACAGTCAAGCTGTTCCGGCAGGGAAAAATCGATCCTGACTCGTTCAGGAGGTTCAGGCTCCAACATGGTGCGTATGGCACTAGGATGACTGATGATTATGCGATGGTGCGAATAAAAATCCCGGCTGGCGAAATCTATCCTCACCAACTTGAAAGAATTGCCCACCTGAGCGAGGCATTTTCAATCGGCAGCGCACATGTTTCTACTAGACAAAACATCCAGCTTCACTGGGTGGTGCTAGAGGACGTATCTGAAATAATTCGAGGGCTGGCAGAGGTTGGCCTGACACCAAGGGAGGCATGTGGAAACACAGTTAGAAATGTCATGTGCAGCCCGCTTGCAGGAGTTTGTGACGAGGAAGAATTCGACGCGACACCATATGCGGTGGCCACTGCCAAATTCCTGCTCCGCAACCCGTTGAATCAGGCTCTGCCAAGAAAGTTCAAGTTCAATTTTACGTGTTGTGAAAAACATGGGATGGTGAGGATGACCGATGTGGGCCTTGTTCCGCAGATAAAAACAAACGGCGGAAACACACAGCGGGGCTTTAAGATATTTCTGGGGGGCGGCCTTGGCAACAAGTCATTTGTAGGCCACCAGCTGGAGGACTTTACACCAGAGGAGGATCTCTTGTACACATCTATTGCAGTGCTTAGAATTTTTGACAGACTGGGGGACAGAAAAAACATGGCCCGCAACAGAATGAGATACCTCGTAGACCAGATGGGGTGGGAACAATTCCAAAACCTAGTCCTAAAAGAAAGGGCAATTGTCAGAGCAACACAATCTGTGGTGGTAAAGCTTAACGTTGAGCCGATGCAAAAACCCACACCGCCTATAAGAGTATCTGGGTTTGACGGTAAGGCAGTCCCGGACGGATTCTCGAGGTGGCAAAAGAACAACGTCTACAAACAAAAACAGGACGGCTACTACTCTGTATCCATTACGCTTGAGGCAGGAGACATCACCTCGAGCCAGCTTAAGGCTTTGGCAGACATCTGTCGCGAGTTTTCAGCAGAAGGCTATGGACGAACCGGCTTTGTGCAAGACATGGTCCTACGGTGGGTGCACGAATCTGACTTGGCAAGACTCTACTCGAGACTACTCGAGTCAGGACTTGCAAACCCTGGCTCGCTTACGATGGCACACCCTGTGGGATGTTCAGGCACGACATCGTGTAATCTGGCACTTACAAACTCGCACCGTTTAGCAAAAGAGATTCAAAGAAAGTTCATCGATCTAAAGCTTGACGAAGATGATGACTTGCGAGACTCGACAATTAAGATAAGCGGATGTCCCAATTCCTGTGGACAGCACGAAATAGCTACGATTGGTTTCTACGGCGGAGGCGGAAGAAACGGCAAGGACATGTATCCAGTTTACCAGATGTCGCTTGGCGGAAGAGCCGACGGGGAAACAATGCTTGGCGTCAACGTCATGCGAATTCCTGCAAAAAGAGTAATGCCTGCAATTCTAAAAGTAATTGAGGCCTTCAAGGCAAACAAAAAACCAAGAGACACACTCAAGTCTTGGATTCACAAGGTGGTGACAGGCCACAGCGATTCGCAAATCAAATCCATTGACGATATCAAAAAAATTCTCTTGCCTCTAACACAGGTGCCATCGGTTACAGATGACAAGGATTTCTATGCCGACTATGGAAGCGACTCGAGCTACCACACAAGAACCGGCAAGGGAGAATGTGCCGCTTGAGCAAAGAAAAAATAATCAAGCCTACGATTGATGCCGACTCTTTGCGCTCGGAGCTCAGGGACAACAGCGTCCGCGTAATCGACGTGCGAAGAGCAGAAGACTACAAAAAAGACCACATCCCAAAATCAGTAAATCTCCCACTTGCGGACCTGCTCTCAGATGACGACCCACAAAGGGTGCTAAAGATAACCCAATCACTTGGAATAGATGATGAAACGCCGGTGGTAGTCTATGACGACACGTTTGGCGCGCTGGCATCACGCGTGGCGTGGACTTTGCAGTATCTGGGACATTCTGATGTGTCGCTTCTCGATATTACGTATGGCCAATGGAAGTCCACTGGTCTTGAAATCGATACAAAAGAGCCGTCGTTTGGTCCAAAGACACACTCAATGCACCTAAGACCGGAGATTCTTGCTACGGTAGACTACTTGGAAAAAGCAAAGGACTCAAAAAACGTGATCCTCTTAGACAACAGGGAGCGACTGAATTACCTTGAACAGCACATCCCAGGCGCCATCAATATTCCATACAGGACACTTGCGTCCGAGGACAAAATTCTACGGACAAAGGACGAGCTGAAGCGACTTTTAAAAAACCGAGGAATCAACGAAGACTCCGAGGTCATCACATACTGTGGAAGCGTAGGCACACTGTCTGGGCTTGCGTACTATGCGCTAAAATCTGCAGACTATCCAAACGTTAAGCTGTATGTACGTTCCTTTAAGGAATGGAAGGGCCTCAACAAACCAACTGTAAAACAAGAAAACGCGAACTACTGGGATCTTTCCGCCGAATAATTATTCTAGCGCCTGGCCCCTGAGTTTTTTTGTGATCGTCGCCTCGAGGTTGTCAAAAAGATTTAGGATTTTATTCTTGTTTTCTTTTAGATATTCAACGCCCTTGTCCTCAAGTCTTACCTTATAGAGTCTAATTTCTCTGTGGTCTTCGAGGAACTCTTCGATCATCATGCCGCCTAGCTTGTCAGCATCTATGAAGGGCTCGAAACTTTTTACGATTTTTTCTATTTTTTCTTCTTCCATGGCGATTTTCGCTGCCTGGATTGCCTCGCTTATCTCCTTGAGGCTCTTAATCGAGCTTGGAAGTTTTTTTGTAGTGCCAAGCAGGCTTCGCTTTTCTACGCCGACCTTGTTTGCAAGCTCTGGCACGATGTCGTACGTGTCTATCTTGTTGAGGCCTTGCCTTTTTTCATTTCTTATGATCAGCCCCTTTTCCATTAACTTCTTTAGCGAGTCCTCAACTTCGGCCTTGCTGATAAAGGTGGTCCATACTATTGAGCCTATTGTGTGATACCCCTGTCTGATTGACTCTAGTACGACAACTTCGACTATTCTTCTGAAACCTTCCTCGATTCTGACATTGGTAAAGTCTTTGTCTTTTACTGCGCGCTTTGCGTTCTTTACATCGATTTCGATTGAACGTTTGAGTGCTTCCAGCGATTGCGGTACCTCGTTTAACAGGGAAAGATAGCACGCCTTGTTGTACCACGCCATGCCAAACGTAGGATCTGATTCTATTGATTTTTCGACACAGTCTAGTGCCTTTGGATAGTTTTTTTGCTGATAGTGAACTAGCGATTTTAGATTCCACGCCTCGGAATTTGCTACATCAATATCCAGTACACGGTCATACGCCTGTAGCGCCCCGGCATAATCGTCTAGGTGAAATTTCGAATAGCCCAACTTCAGGAGGGCGTCGGTATTGGAGGGATCCAGTCGTAACACCTGGTCAAAGACTCTGACTGCATCCTCTAGTCGCTCGTCCGCCATGAGGCGAATTCCCTTCTTTAACAACTTGTCTTTCTGATAGTCTGCTTTGACCAGCGATGTCTCCTTGTCGTCTGCTGGTTTTGGCAGATTCTTGTTAAGATCTGTCATTTACGATTTTTTGGTTGCCGTTTGAATAAATACTATTGGCGATTGCCGTCTAGCGAAAACCGGACAAAACATCGAAAATACAAAAATACAAGCACATTACAACTTGTTTATTGCCCAGCGAGACTAAAAAATTAGAGATTTCTGGCACAGCACCATTTAAGCAGTCAGGCGTCTATGAGGTCAAAATTTCAATTTGCGATGTCAAGCCTACGACGGACGACATTATCACAAAAAGTTTTTCATCTCTGTGGAGTGAAAACTTTCACCTACACGTAAAGGACACCAAATTCACACAAACGCTTGGAAGCGAGGCTAATCCAATCCCGGAATCCGTGCTTGAGCTGCCCTCCATATGGGTAATTGTAACTGACCAGTTTTCCCCACTACATTCTGTTTTTGAAGTTCAAATAAGCGCACAAGAAGCCGTCCCTGAAACACGGCCACGAAGGGAAAGGCAAACAGTACCAGAAGAAGCGCCTCTAGTTGAAGAAAAACCACATCTGTTAAGAGGAGAGCGTGGACTGAGAGGGCCGAGCGGACCGCCCGGCGACAAAGGCCCAACTGGGCCGCCTGGAATCCAAGGCGACAAGGGCGACAAGGGTCCTCCAGGACCACCCGGCGACAAGGGCGACAAGGGGCCACAAGGTCCTCCAGGACCGCCCGGAGACAAAGGAGACAAAGGCCCAACTGGACCGCCCGGCGACAAGGGCGACAAGGGAATACAAGGACCGCCCGGCGACAAGGGCGACAAGGGCGACAAGGGGCTGACTGGCGACAAGGGCGACAAGGGTGACAAGGGTCCTCCAGGACCGCCCGGCGACAAGGGCGAGAGGGGCCTGACTGGCGACAAGGGTGACAAGGGTCCTCCTGGACCGCCCGGCGACAAAGGCACAACTGGGCCTATCGGACCACAAGGAGAAAAAGGCGCCACGGGGCAACCTGGACCGCCCGGCGACAAGGGAATTCAAGGACCTATTGGAGAAAGAGGACCGAGGGGTCCGCAAGGTCCTGTGGGAGACAAAGGCCCACAAGGGCTGATAGGACCACCCGGAGAAAAAGGCCCGCGAGGATCGCAGGGTGAGATAGGCGATAAAGGGCCACAAGGCCCGCAAGGTCCACCCGGAGAAAAAGGCCTTACCGGAGTCCCAGGACCACAAGGAGAACGTGGCCCGCGAGGACTGCAAGGTCCGCCCGGAGAAAAAGGCCTCACCGGACCGCAAGGTCCGCCCGGCGACAAGGGGCCCCCAGGGCCACAAGGACCGCAGGGTGAACAAGGCCCACAGGGACTGCCAGGGGAAAAAGGGCCACAAGGCCCGCAGGGGATACAGGGTCCACAAGGAGAACGTGGCCCGCTAGGACCAAAAGGTCCGGCCGGCGACAAAGGCCCACAAGGCCCACAAGGTCCGCCCGGCGACAAGGGACCGAGAGGGCCACCAGGACCTCCTGGGCCGCCAGGAACTACTGGAATGTCCGACGAACAAAAGGCACTATTTAGGGAACTACTTGAAGTACTGACTGCAAAAAACATCATAACTACGGAAGAACAAATAAAACTGATGAGCTACTTGTACTAGTTACTTGAGCGAAGTAAAAAATAAAATCGAATTCAAAATGCTGGACTATGAACGAGTGGGCAGTGATTTTGTGGCATTCAAACTAGAGGACGGCGCGTTAGTAAAAGTCAAAGTGGATCTAGATAGGGTTGGAATCGCAACAAATCACAAAAACCCTGATGGCACGCCACATTATGCGATAAACACATCTGTGAAGCTAACAATAATTCCAAACGACAGAAAGTTCTCTGTTGAGAAGAACCTGAAAGAAAAACAATCTCCTCCACCGGGACAGATGTTTAGCTAGCCCAGTAGGGTTTTACAGAAAAATAAAATTTACGTCAACCGAAATTGACGTCTTACGACTCTATCGTCGTCGTTTTTTGCCAGCGGACTTTCGCTTTGCTGCTTTGCGCTTTGGAGCTTTTCGCTTTGGAGCGGAACGCTTTGCTGCTTTGCGCTTAGCTTTTGATTTTCGCTTAGTAGCCATTACAAAAAATAACTTTTACTTGTTTTTCTATAGTTAAACTAAACAAAATTACACTAAGTGATTACAAATAATACACGATTTTTTGCAGAAAAATTTTTGCGATCAGAAAATTTTCAATAAACACTTTCAGCTGACGGCCGTTTGCCCTGCAACCAGCTCGTGTGGTTGCAAACGGTGCATTTGTACTGTCTTCTACGCTTGTAAGTTGCGTTTTGGGGGAGAAAAACGATCTCTTGCGCGGTCTTTGCCATGCAGAACTTGCACCAACGGTTTTCGGTTTCACGATCCACGTTTTGTTATGATCAATGGGCCTTTTTAGCGTGACTTGATGATTGTCAAGACATCTTCGTCTTCTAGGACATGCTGGAGGCCGACGCGCTGTCCTCCAAACTTGACACTTTTGCCCCACACCAATCCATAACGAAATTCTTTTTTCATGTTTCTGTGTAGCTTGTTGCAGACATCTTCGACTGTGGAATTTCTGCGAATGATTAGTGGTTCTTTATAGTCGGTCTCTCCACCCTTTGGGCGCATGTATAGTCGGATAAAATCAAGCTTCTCAAAGATCTTTTCTTTTAGAAAATCGATGTTTATGCCGGCATCCGCAGATACCGGTATTACCTCGGATTTTATCTTTGCCTGTACTTCTTTTACAAATTTTGGATCGACAAGGTCTATCTTGTTTAAAACGGTAATGGATTGGGCATAATTCTTATCACCTGTCAGGTAATCAACGAGCTGCTCTGCCGTGATGTCCTCACGTATCACTACACGTGCGCTAGTCATCCCGTAGAGATGAAGTATTTCTTTTAGGAGCTTTTCTGAGAGCGAAACCATCTTTGTCTGCTGGGCTACGGCTATTCCTCCAATGGATGCCTTTTCAATGGTTATGTTGGGGGGCTTTTGATCGAGCCTTATGCCGATATTGCCAAGCTCAGTTCTTAGCACGTTTTCGTGGTATGGCTGAAAAACATCTAGAACCAAAATCACCAAGTCTGCGCTGCGCGCAACGGATAGAATCCTCTTGCCAAGGCCCTTGCCTTTTGATGCCCCCTCTATGATTCCAGGCAAGTCCAAGACCTGAATCCTTGCGCCTCTGTGCTCCAGTATGCCGGGCACAACAGTAAGAGTGGTAAACTGGTATGCTGCTACTGCTGATCTGGAGCCTGTTAGCTTGTTTAGTAGGGTGGATTTTCCAACGCTTGGTAACCCTATGAATACTACTGTGGCGTCTCCAGTGCGCCTTATGTCAAAACCATCTGCGCTTATGCCGGTTTTTTTTGATTGAGTTTTTTCCTGCTCTCTTCTCAGCTTGGCGATTTTTGCTTTCAGCAGTCCTATGTGATGTTCTGTGGCCTTGTTTATCTGGGTCTTGTGTATCTCGTCCTGTATGGCCTTTATTTTTTCGGGAATTCCCATTGTTCAAGAGTTGAATTTTCTTAATAAAATCTTATTTGATTTTTATCTGGGTGCTTCATAGTAATTTGGTGAGTCGTAAAACATTTGCAGTTGACATTGACGGAACCATAACAGAAAACGGTGGCGGCAGAATTCATCTGGGCGCACTTGGATCATTGCGACATATGCGGAAGCTTGGGCACAACGTGATCTTGGTTTCAGGCAGATCCTCAATAGAGGGATATCTTCTGTCCGTGTATGGGGGTCTTAACACCGTGGCCGTGGGAGAAAACGGCGGCTGCATAACGCACGGCGCAAATGATCATGTGCTGCTTGGTGACAAAGCAAAATGCACCGAGGCACTACGACTGATACGCTCAAAACTAAACAGCGTAAAGGAAAAACCGGTGTTTCCACGAATGACCGAAGTCGTGCTGGAACGGACATTTGACATCGAGAATGCGAACAAAGTTGTAGATGAAAACGGCCTTGATGTGGTTCTCTCCGACAGCCAATATGCAATTCACATAAACTCTTCTGGGATAAACAAAGCAGCCGGCTTTAAACACGTGATGAAAATGCTTGGAATAGACAAAAGCGACGTGATCTCAATAGGTGACAGTGCAACGGATGTGCCGCTCTTTGAGCTGGCAGGTCTGAGCGTAGCTGTGGGAAACGCACTAGACGATGTCAAATCAAAGGCAACAATGACTGTTGATGCACATGCCGGCGATGGCGTCATCGAAGCACTCGAAAAGATCGCGCCAATAATTGCGGAGATGTGATGTAATTGAGCTTTAGAATGCTGCTTGAGGAGATCCAAAAAAACTTGGATGCAATACTCAAAGAGGAAAAAATGCCCGACTCGGGCTTTACGTTGGAGCCGGCAAAGGAAGGATTTGGCGACGTTACCTGTAACGTTGCATTCATAGCGGCAAAAACCATCAAGAAAAAGCCAAACGAAATCGCAAAACTGATCGCAGACAAATACTCCAAGTTCCTAGGTGCACTCGTCGAAAAAGTCGAGGCGCACCAATCCGGCTATCTGAATTTCTATGCAAACACGTCATGCCTGTGCAAGATGATAATCACCGAATCGCAAAAAGACGACTATGGGGCAATCGATATTGGCAAAAAATCCAAAATCGTAGTAGAGCACACAAGCGTAAACCCAAACAAGGCGCTACACATAGGACACGTAAGAAACGTAGTTGTAGGGGACTCGATAGCAAGGATTCTTGCAAAGGCAAACTATGTGGTAAATGTTCTAAACTATGTGGATGACTCTGGACTCCAAGTCGCAGACATTCTGGTCGGCTTTAGGCACTTGGGTTTTTCCGAGACGCCCCCCGGCGGGCAGAAATTTGATCATTATTGCGGAGATGTAGTATATGTCAAGACGACAGAGAAATACTCGGCCGAGCCTCGGCTGGAGCAGATCCGAAATGAGGTGCTAAAGGAGCTGGAGGACGGCAACTCGGAGATGGCAAAGTTTGCACACAGAATAACTGCAAAGGTTTTGTCGGATCAGCTCAAGACGTGCTGGCGACTCGGAGCATACTATGACTGTCTTAATTTTGAATCTGAGATAGTGCACTCTGGGTTGTGGCCCATCGCATTTGAAAAATTGAAGCAGATGAATCTGATCCGATACGAAAAAGAAGGAAAAAACAAGGACTGCTGGGTAATTCCGTCCGATGGCGAAGACAAGGTGCTTGTGCGCAGCAACGGAACGGCAACGTACATCGCAAAGGACATACCATACGCGGCGTGGAAGCTCGGACTGCTTGACGATCCATTTTATTACAAAAAATATTCGATTCAGCAAAACAACCGGGTTCTGTGGCAGACGACGCTTGAAAAGACGGACGAGCCGCGGCACGATTTTTCCGCAGACAGAGTCATAACGGTAATAGACTCAAGGCAGGCAAGACTCCAGAACATAATCACAAAACTGATCTCAAGGTTTGCCTCAGAGAAAAAATCATACATACACCTAAGCTACGAGTCGGTTACCCTTAGCTCCGATACTGCAAAGCAGCTGGGGCTTGAAACGGGGGGCAAAAGCGCGCAAATGTCTGGCAGAAAAGGGCTGTATGTAAATGCCGACTCGATCCTTGACGAACTCGAACAAAAAACTCTCCAGGAGACAAAAAAAAGAAATGCCGATCTAAAAGACTCGGAATTGTCTGCAATCGCAAAAAGAATAGCTGTGGCAACACTCAGATACGAAATGGTAAAGCAAGACCTCGATAAAATGATCACATTTGATGCCGCCAAGTCGCTTAGCCTTGAGGGTGATACCGCTTCTTACGCCCAGTATGCATATGCAAGAGCCATGAGAATAGCTGAAAAATCGGGCACTAGGCCTGACTTTGATGCATCGTATGAAATGCTTACCAGCCCATATGAGACGAGCCTTGTAAAGCTGATTGGAAAGCTGGATCTGAGTGTCCAGGATGCCGCAAGCAACCTCTCGCCAAAGGTTATCGCAAAGTATTGCTATTCCCTGGCAGTCTCGTTTAATGCGTTTTATGAACACGTCCGTGTGCTTGACATTGAGGACAAAAAACTGCTCAACGCAAGACTCTGTCTAGTTTTTGCCTTTACGTCATGCCTTCAAAAAGCGCTGTCGCTAATAGGAATCGAGACTCCTTCCAGAATGTAAACACGTTTGTTTAATGCAAACAAACTATGGGATAATACGACTTGGCAAAAAAACACACTATGAGTAAATGTCGTAGACGGTCGTCCAAGTGACACGGGGGGGAGGGGGTTATCTATGGTTAGAGTGATAGTAGTCGACGACGACGTCGACACGGTGGCGGTTTTTTCCGAGTACCTCGAGATAAAAGGCATCGAGGTCATAGGGCGAGGCTATGGGGGAAGGGAGGCAGTAGAGTTGTACGAGAAGCTGGCGCCAGAAGTTGTCCTCCTAGATATCATGATGCCAGAATATGACGGATTTTATGCTTTTACGAAGATTAAAAAAATGGATCCGAATGCCAAAGTGATCATGGTCACTGCGGATCTTACATACGATGTGGAAAAGCTACGGGATCTCGGCGTATCTGCAATAATCTACAAACCGTACGAGATAGACAAAGTAATACAAACAATTCAAAGGGTGCACAAAGGCATGATGACATAATGAACACAACAAATGCTATATTTTGGTCTAATTCTTAGTATGTAATGAAAATACTATTAGCCGACGACGAGCCTGACCTGCTCTCGCAATACAGGACTGTCCTAGAAGACAGAAAACACACGGTCGTAACCACTGCCGACGGGGGGGCGTGCGTGACCACATACGTAAAGGAGTTTGAGGCAGCCAAGGAAAACCCCTTTGACGCAGTCGTGCTTGACTATTCGATGCCTAAAATGAACGGCCTTGATGCCGCAAAAGAAATACTCGCGCTAAATCCATCTCAGAGAATAATATTTGCATCGGCGTACGTCAAGGAGACCCTTGTTGACTCGATTAAAAACCTCAAGCAAATAGTCGAGCTACTGCAAAAACCATTCCGGCTGCAAGACCTTATCGACACAATCGAGGACAAGAACATCTACGACGAGCTTGCAAAGCTAAACGTAAACGTTCAGAACCTAAAAGACCTCAACCCAACACATGCGCAAATACGCGATTATCTGGAAGCGCTAAGGAAAATCCAAAAAGCAAAAACCTTCTAAGATAGGTTATAGAAGCGAGCGGGAAAGCCTAAACCCTTTGGGGTCGGGATGAAAGCGAGCACATCACAGATCAACTATGAACACATCACAAGCGTTTTAAATTGCAATGCGTCACGTTTGCCATGCCAACAAGGACATACAAGTTCAGGCTATATCCGAATCTGGAACAGACAAAAAAACTGCACCATACCCTTGACGCATGCAGGTGGGTCTACAATACCATGGTCGAAAAAATACACAAGGAAGGATTCCAGACAAGAAACGACCTGAACTATTTTCTTGCAGATCTAAAGGAATCAAAAAAGTGGCTCTACAACTATCATTCCAAAATGCTCCAGATGGTATCGACACAGATTGACGGAGCCCAGAAATCACTGATACAAAAACGCAAAAACGGCCACAAGACAGGAAATTTAAAATTTGCCAGATTCCCAGAATATCATACCTTCACGTACAACCAGTCCGGGTTTGGAATCAAGGGCGGCTTTTTGCATCTGTCCAAGATAGGCAAAATCAGAATCACATGCCACAGACAGATCCCTGGGAATCACACCATCAAGCAAGTCTCAACATCCAAATCAAAATCAGGCAAGTGGCACGCCTGCGTCACATGTGAAATCGATGTAGTTCTGCCAAAAATCAGTCTGGCAAAATCAATTGGGATTGATGTAGGCATCAAAAATTTTGCATACGATTCAAATGGATTTGCAACACCAAACCCCTTAAACTATACCAAGATGCTCAAGCCTCTGGCAAGAATCCAGAAAAAGATATCAAGAAGGCAAAAGGGATCAAAGAACCGTGCCAAGGCAGTAAGGTTCTACCAGAAAATCCATGAGAGGATCAGAAACAAAAGGAAGGATTTTTTGCACAAACTCTCAACACAGTATGCCAGAAAATATGACGTTGTATTTGTGGAAAGGCTGGCAAAACTGAACATGGTAAAAAATCATCATTTAGCACGAAACATTTTGGATTCCGGATGGGGCATATTCGAAACAATGCTGGGCTACAAGTGTATGCTAGTCGAGGTTCCGGCAAAAAACACCACCATACAGTGCTCAAGATGTCATACCATGGTGCCAAAACCACTGGCAATAAGAACCCACAGGTGCGATGTGTGCGGCCTGGTTTTAGACAGGGACCATAACGCAGCAATCAACATTTTGAAAAATGGGCTTGAAATTTTCAATCTGTCGCCTCAAGCGACCATAAAAGTACCGCAGGAACTGCGGGAATTGACGCCTGTAGAGATCTCGTCGAGGTCGGTGAAGCAGGAAGCCGCGAGCTTTAGCGAGCGGTAGCTCACCTGAAGCATCTAGTGCCGTTCATATGGCCAAGATAAAGAACAACTCGTACGTTTTGTTTTTCTACAACGACTCTAAAAAATGGCTCAACAAAATATCAAAGGAACAGTCGCTTCACACCCACGTGGGGGTAATAAAGCACAAAGACGCAATCGGCAAGGAATTTGGGACCAGGATCCGAACAAACAAGGACAAGTACGTGTACCTTCTGGAACCGACGATCCACGATTTTGTGATGAAAAGCCAGCACGGAACCCAGATAGTGTACCCAAAAGACCTTGGATATATCGGCGCAAGGGCCGGCGTACAAAGCGGACAAACCGTAGTGGAGATAGGTACCGGAAGCGGAGCGCTGACTACGTTTTTGGCAAGCATCGTCAAGCCGCGCGGCCACGTCCACACCTTTGACGTCGAGCCAAGATTCATGGAGATTGCCAAAAAAAACATCACGCGCGCAGGCATGCTCAAGTACGTGACAATGCATGAGCTGGACATCAAGACGGCAAAAAAAATGCCACTAGAAGATGTCGACTTGGTTGTGGTAGACCTTGGCGACCCCTGGACAGTTGTGCCACAGGCGCGCAAAATGCTCAAAGGCAGCGGCGCGTTTTTTGCAATCTGCCCTACGATGAACCAGCTGGAAAAACTTGTGATGTCTCTGGTCGAAAATGAGTTTACCGATATAGAGTGTAGCGAGCACATCTTGCGAACAATTGATGCAAGGGAGGGCAAGACGAGGCACTCTTTTTACGGAATAGGACACACCACATATCTGGCGTTCGCAAGAAAGGCGTTTTTTGACCGAAAAGACAAGTAGCACAACTCGAAAAAAAGACGCCTCAAGACAAATAAGAGAATTTATCAATGCATAATATCTCCTAGAATTGTGGCGCAAAAGCTGACTGCAACACTGACAAGAAAATTCATGCCCACAAGAAGACCTGACTCAAGAAAGGGGCAAAATGGCAAGGTACTCGTACTGGGAGGTAGCTACATGTATCATGGTGCACCTGTCCTTGCGTCGCTTGCCGCGCTGAGATCTGGAGTTGACTTGGTTTACACATGTGTCCCAAAGATAATCACCTCGTCTGTTAGGGCAATCTCGCCAAACCTGATAGTTATTCCAATGGTTGACGCAAAACTGACAAGGGGTGCTGCAAATAAGCTGCTGGGGCAAGTTCCGCCCGATCTGGACTCTGCAACAATCGGCATGGGCCTTGCAATAAGCGACCAAGAGGCACTCAAAGACCTCATAAAATCACTAGTGGCGCAGGACGTGCGGCTCTCGCTTGACGCAAGCGCACTTGTGAACTATGTCTTGCCGTTGTTACCAGAAAAAAACGTCGTACTGACGCCACACGCCGGCGAGTTCAAAAGAATGTTTGGAATAATGCCTCCTGACTCTATCACACAAAGGGCCTCTCTTGTAGCAAAGCTCGCAAAAAAACACTCTGTCACGATTCTTCTAAAGGGCAGCACGGACGTGATATCTGACGGCAGGCAGACCTTTGTGAACCCAAAAAACCTGGCCGCAATGACCGTTGGCGGCACTGGCGATGTCTTGTCCGGAATAGTGGCCGGGATGCTTGCAAAAAACAGAAAACCGCTAGAATCTGCTTCCGCAGCCGCATTTTTCAACGGGCTTGCGGGAAGGCTGGCACAGAAAAAGAACGGCCTGCACATCGTCGCAACCGACCTGATAGATGCACTGCCTGCCGTGATGAAGCCATTTGACAAAGTGATCCGATGAACAAAGTTCTAAGACATGTGGACTCGAACATGGCAGGACTGGTATCTGACCTTCAGGCCTTGATAAGGCAGCCAAGCGTGTCTGCAAAAAACCAAGGAATAGAAAAATGCGCTATACTGGTAAGCAAACTTTTAAAAAAATCCGGCGTCTCGTCGCAGATTCTCAAAATACCTGGGGCCGCGCCGCTTGTATATGGAGAAATAAAATCAAAGAAAAACCCAAACAAAACACTTCTTTTTTACAACCATTATGATGTCCAACCGGTGGAGCCGCTCGATCTGTGGGAGTATCCGCCGTTTAGCGGCAAGGTAAAGGGCAACAAGGTGTTTGGCAGGGGCTCGGCTGACGACAAGGGCGAGCTGATAACCCGGATAAAGGCGGTCGAGGCATTTCTCCGACAAACTGGCGATGTTCCGTGCAAC
>CAZITM010000009.1:25399-33610 GCA_964542205.1 uncultured Candidatus Nitrosotenuis sp. | reverse complement strand
TCCTTGCGGCAAGCCTGACAATAATTACTATGGGCCCAGGAAGGATTTCCATATCACACCTAGCAAAAAAGATACCTAGGTTCTTGCAATAACTTTTGCAAGTTTGTTTTTTGCCTTTATTATTATGACTGCAGGAATTACAAAATACATTCCAATATTTAGCAAGATGATCCCCAGCCCATAACCTAGCATTTCTTGCTCCGAATCTATTTCAGCATAGTTTAGAATCGATATGGTTGAAAGCATCGGAGTTATTGTCAGCTTTATGGCTTGCTTGAAGACTGGGTTTTGCCTTTCCAAGTCTGATACAGCTGGTGAAAACAGGTAATAAACACCGTTGAAGGCAGCCATGAATTCAGCTCCGGATTTTGTCGTAAATATGGTATTATCCCTAAGCTCTCTTAGCATCTGAACTTGTGGTGCAAGCTCAGTCCCGTATGCAGCTGTTGCTATCAGACAGCCACCGTTTTTGTCAGGCTGGCCTGTGGTTGTTCTTTCGTCGGATTCTACTTTAAATGAATTTACGGTGTTCAGAAATTTTGGTAGAGTTGCATCGAAATTATTTTCGCTGTTTGTGTATGTTAAGATATAAAATTTATCTCCGCTCTTGATTATAATTTCTTTGAATCCTACTTTTAGCACCCCCCCAGTCATGTTGAATTTGCCTAACGCGTCTCTGACAAACGCCTCCTTGCCATTGATTATGGTTTGTTCTTCATTTAAAATTGTCAATATACCAGCATCGATTGCCGGTTGGATTGTTTTTTTGAGCTCAAGTGAGTAATCGCTCAATGATGTTCCGTTGGATTTTTTCACAGAAACTGAAATTACTGGAGTGAATCCGGCAATTTTTGTGCCAATTATTACAATGTCAGGAGTTTCCTGTGTTTGTTTCTTCGGTTCTTGTACAATCCAGCCTACGGGCGCCTCTAGAGAGAATCCTAGTTTTTTATTGGAGTAAGATTGCACGGTCTGGTTTGTGATTGTTGGTATTCGTTCTGGCTCTCCTTGTTCAAGCAGGTCTGCTATTTCTGATCTTTTTTTGACTTCGGCTTTTAGAATTTCTCCTTTGCCCCAGTCATATGGAATGTAGTTTGTTGCTTGACCCTCGTTCTCCAGATTTGCGATCTTGTCTAGAGTGTCAAAGCTTGCCTGTGTTGCAAGACGGCCAAACACAGCATAGTTTTGATCCAAGTGTGGTGAGTCTTTATGAACTATGAAAAACTGTGAGCTTCCACTGTCCGGGTCATTGCCTCTTGCCATCGAGACGATTCCCCGCTTGTGCATGATTGCGTTGAATTCTCCAGGTATGGTATACCCGGCGTCGCCGGTTCCCCATTCAGTGAGCTGTTTGTAGGCACCAGGTTTTGTCTTTGGGTTTCCCCCCTGAATCATAAAATCCTTGATCACTCGATGAAAGACTGTTCTGTCGTAAAATCCATGATTCGTTAGATTTAGAAAGTTTTCTACCGTTTTTGGCGCATCGTTTGGAAATAGTTCGATTACCATGTCGCCTGAGGGAGTATGCAAAACTACAACTTTGTCTGAGATTTCTGTTTGTGCGAAAACTGGCGCGGTCGTGACAAAGAGTATAAACACAAACAATACAATAAAAACTGAACTAAATTGCAATATGAGCTGTTTTTGAAACTCAAATAAAAGTCAATGGCATTAGTTTTTAACAAGTCAAAATAATGACCAAGAATATGGATCCTGCTGAGAAGATCAAGACCCATTTGCTTTCAGTGTGGAAGGAAGAAAAAAAATTTCTTTCGAGGGGAAGAGAGTGCATGTTTTTTCTCACCGATAGGCATGTGATCTTCGTAACAAAGACAGAGGCAAAACCGAGATGGTGGAAGGCGGCAGTAGAAAGGCAGCTTGTTACCTTGATGAAAGACGGCAACACTATGATTACCCATGACGGTTATGATGAAAAAGAACTCTTGGTGGATTTAGAAAATGAGAAAAACCAAGAATATTCTCTGGACGATGTCATCTATGTTGGGACAGAAGAAAAAGTTTGGGGCACCGTTATGACATTAAAAGTCAGGGATGGGGACAAAGAAAAAAAAATTCAACTATCGATTGTGAGGGATTGGGTCACATACCCAATCAAGGATCCTGTGAAATTTCTAAAGGTAGACTGGACGCCAGTTATATCATACATCAAACAAAAGAAGGGAATCTAAATTGGTAAATGTTTATGCAGTAGGCGTTGGCCCCGGTTCGAGTAGTTATGTGACCGATGTGGTTAAGAACCTAATTCGTAGCTCAGACATCATAATCGGATACAAGTATACGCTAAACACCATCGAGTCTCTGATCAAAGACAAAGAAGTGTATGAGGTAACAATGAAAAGCCAGGAGGAGACGTATCAAAAGGTGGCAAAAACACTTGGAAACAAAAAACTCTTGATTCCTTTCACCGGCGACGTTAATTTTTCCGAGTCAGAGGTGGTAGACCGACTGATAGAGATTTTTGGCCAAGTTGAGATAGTCCCCGGAATTTCCTCTATTCAGGTAGCGGCCGCAAAGGCCCATGTACCTCTGGATAAATCCAAGGTGATTACCATGCACGTGACCACCTCAATTGAGGAGAAAAAACTAGAACTACAAAAAGCCATCCTTGACGGTTTTAGTGTGATTCTGGTTCCAAGGCCGTGGCCGAGGGATCCGCAAAAACACTTTATGCCGTCGGAGATTGCCACATACCTGCGAAAAAACGGGTTTGATACTGCTAGTCTGAAGGTGCATGTTTTTGAGTTTCTGACCACAGAGCGTGAAACCGAGTTTGTAGGCACGGTAAAAGACTTGGAGGGAAAAGAGTTCTCCGATCTGTCTGTGATGGTAATTAATCAGACAAAGCTAGAATCATACGTTAATTTCAAGAACTAGTTTAGTGGTTTGTTGGATTTGATTTGTTGTCTGTTTGATGTATCAAAGACAAATGCGGTTATGTCCATCCATTGATAGTTTTCATCAAAGAGCCTGTAAAATCCCGGTTCGTTAAATGTAACGCTCCAAGATTTGCCGGGTAGTATTTCACCACTTGAGATCTTGCCGTCTGCATTGAATGTCTTGTGTCGCGAGACGTAGTTTGTTGTGCCGCTCTTTAGCGAGTGCGATGCCGTGTCCTCATTTACAAATGTGATCGTCTCGCCAGGTTTTATAATAATCCTGTCCTCTGAAAAATATTTGAATGTGAATCCTGCTGCCTGATCTACATAAGTTCTCTCGTTTGGATTGGCAGCGCCTTTGAGGATTTTTATTGTGACGCCGGACTTGGCCGCTTGGGTTGTTTTTGGTGTAAACTCTGAAATTTTTGTTGTGTAGACAAGTTTTGTTGGTATTTTTTTAAGATCCGTCATGGTTAGACTTACTGAGTATAGTGAGTCGGCAGTTGTTTTGTCAACCAGTCTGCCAAGCGCTCTTACAGAAAACTCGCCCCCACTTGGATCTGACGCCTTTGATGTGAACCTGAAAATCTTTCCATTACTTAGAATGGTTCCATCAAAATTCGAGAGGGTCAGTTTGTTGTCGTTTATTGTGATAACGCCGCTCTGGAAATTAAAACCGACGGTGTTTTTTGTTTTTGTCGTGATAAATGAGAGATCGATGCTTGTGTCTAAAACAGCGTCCTCCGACATTGCAAATCCACTACCTACCAGCGAATACGCCTTGTTTCCTGAGAGTTGTGCGCTTGCGTCTTGCGCCATGAATGTGATGGCCAATGCCAGGACTGCGGTTAAAAACATCAAACACTTCATGATATTACCATGTGCTGATTTTGTTTATAACTTGCTACTGAATTGTTTTTGGCCAAGCCGGTAAATTTTGTCATATTTTTATTTTCGAGAGAGGGTCTTCCATGTCCTCAAATGATTCAATCATATATGCCTCGATTATTCCTCCTGCCAACAACAAGCCAACCACGATTCCGACCTCGACAGCGATCTGTTGCCATTGTTTTAGGATTGGAAGTTTTTTGACTAGTCCAACTATTAGAATAAAGCTGCGTGACATGGCAATCGAATACGCAGCAAGCTCCATTAATCCAAATGGAGTAGCGAAGATCATAGCAATTGGCGGTATTTTTGCCAATAACGGCTCTGTGGTAGAAAGTGCCGCAAACGCAAAACCCGTAGAAAACGCAGAAAAGATTCCCCAACCAACGCCAAATCCCGGAATGAACATTGGTAACGCAAGCTGTGTGTTATGAAAAAATATCGCTACGCCAAAATTTTCTCCCCTTAATGCCTCAAGTATTTTGTTGAATTCGTCAAGAAATATTTTGGCCTCTTCTTCCGGCACCTCCGTTTGTGCCCCAATGGAAAATGAGATGGAAAAGACTGCTAGAAAAATAAAGAAAAAGGTGATTCTTTTTTTCAATACGACCAAATTCCCTGTTGATTATTTGAGTCTGTTGATTTTTGCGCAGATTTAATTAAAAGCTGATTGAAGGAGTTTTTGTTATGATCAAAGATGTTGGCACAGCGTTAGATTTTGTGTTAAACCACGGCTTTCAGATCCACCCAGATGCACTCAAGATTCTTGAGCAGGTGGACGTAAGAGAACTCGAGCGAGTAATTAAGCAAATTGTACGGCAGAAAGAGAAGCAACAGGCCTATCTCATTTCCCAAAAAGACCTAGAGTCGTTCCTTGGGATTAAAGAAGAGGAAGAGCTTGATGATTTTCACGAGATACTTTTTGATCCCACCCCTAAAATAACCTCCGCTGAGGGAGTGGACGGATTTAATGCGCTTTTTTCAAGCAGATATGCCAAGCTTAAAAAAATAATCTCCAATAGGCCCGAGGCAAAGATGTTAAAGTCCATCTCGGCTGTGATTTCCGTCAAATCAAAAGAGGCTGTCTATGTGTGTGGGCTTGTCTCTGAAAGAAGGACTGATAGAAATATCACCAAAATAACACTTGATGACCCGACTGGCAGCATTGAAACAATAGTTATTGATGAAGATCTGCAGAAAACTGCATCTACCCTCCTTATGGACCAGTTTGTCATGGAAAAAATCATCGCAAGCAAAAATGGCGGATTTATTGTTAAAGACATTGTTTTGCCAGACATTCCAGACCACGTATCAAATCGCTCAAAGACAGAGACCTTTGCTGTGTTTGTATCGGATCTTCACATAGGCAGCAAGTTCTTTATGGAAAAAGAGTTCAACGAACTTATTGAGTGGCTTTCTGGCCCCGACCCAACTGCCCGCAAGGTGCGGTTTCTTGTGATAGGCGGGGATTTGGTAGACGGGATCGGAATATACCCAAACCAGGACAAAGAGCTTATCGCACTTGACTCTAGTGATCAGCTGCGATTGGTTTTTGATGTTCTGGACAAGGTTCCAAAACACATCAAGGTCTTCATTTCTCCTGGAAACCACGATCCTGGACGGCGCGCTCTTCCCCAGCCAGCAATACCTGCAAGATATAATCCAAGCCTTTGGGGGCGAAAAAACTTTTACATGATCGGCAACCCTGCCATGATCTCGTTAAACGGGGTCAAGGTTCTGGTTTTCCACGGCCAGAGCGTGGACGATATTGTAAAAACTACTCCAGGCCTTAGCTACGACCATCCCGCAAAGGTAATGCAGTGTTTGTTAAAGGCGCGACATCTTAGTCCCATTTATGGTGCGCAAACTCCGATTGCACCAGAGCTTGAGGATCACATGGTAATTGATGAGATTCCCGACATATTTCATGTGGGACATGTCCATTTTGTCGAGTTTGATATGTACAAAGGCATTTTGCTTCTCAACTCTGGTGCCTGGCAAAGCCAGACACCGTTTCAGGCAGGCGTTGGGATAGTGCCAAATACCGGCATTGCTGTACTAGTAAACCTCAAGAACTTTAAAGTGTACACAAAGGACTTTACGCAAAAATACTAGATGATGTCTTCTAAGGTAGCTTCATTTTTGAGCGTGTTTTTTACGGTTTCAGGGGAAACTGTAAGTGCATATTTCTTGGTTCTTCCATGAATTCCCTGATGGATTATTTTGCCTGAGATTATTCCAGACATCTCAATTTCTGACAGTATTTGAGTGATGCGTCTCTGTGTGAGTTCTTTTTGTCTTGTTAACTTGCAGAGGTTCTTGTAGGCAGAGTAAATTTCGCCTGTAGAGAGTCCTGACGCCTTCATGACTGAGATTATTACGAGTTTTTCATGTAGTGGGTAGGATTTTAGTGCGGTTACCTCCTTATCTTCTTCCATTTTTTGTGCAGCTAGTCGTATGTGTTCTTCTCTTACCTTTTCAGATTGCTCCCGCTCGGCAATCTCGCCCGCAACTCTTAGCAATTCAATTGCCCGCCTTGCGTCGCCGTGTTCGCGTCCTGCCATAGCGGCACATAGGTTTAGTGCTGGTTCTTCGATGGTGTTTTCGGCAAAGGCTTCTTTGATTCGCTCTTCTAGGATTTTTTTGATCTGATCAACACTATAGTTCGTAAATACGGTCTCTTCCTCGCCTAGCGTGCTTATGACCCGGGGGTCCAGTCTTTCTTTGAACGTCAGGTCGTTTGATATCCCTACCAACGTCAACGAGCCTTGTTTTAGGCGCTCGTTTGCCCTTGTTAGCTGGTATAGGATGTCATTGCCTGTTTTTGACACCAAGTGCGCCAGAAAATCGATTTCGTCTATGACAAAAATCGTGTTATACTGGTTATCGTTTATGGTTTTGAGTATTCGTTTAAAGATCTCGCTTATGGCAAGGCCTGTTGTTGGGAATAGCTCTTTTTCGGTCTGGTTCTGGACGAGTTGCCTGCCAAAGCTTACTAAGAGCCCGTAAAGCGTCGTTTCGTTTTTTGAGTTCACATATGCGAGTTTTATTGGGAAGCTGCTTTTTTCTACCCTAGTCTGGATTTTTGACAATACCTTTCTTACAACCAATGTTTTGCCAGTTCCTGGCTTGCCATACACTAGCAGGTTCGATGGTCTTGCCTGCTTTAAGATTGGTAAGAGTGATTGGGTAACTTTTTCCTGTTCTTCGTCTCTGTGGTATATTACATCTGGTATGTAGGTAAAATGAAGGACGTTCCTGTTTTTGATTACTGACTTGCCATTTTCTGCAGCATCTAACAATCTATCAATTGGGTCGTCCATGGTTATGCTCATTTTGAGATCATTGAAGATCTTTGTTTAGGACTTCAAGAGATCCTCTGATAAATTTTCACATTCAGGATCGTTTCTGTTGACACCGATCAGAATTTCTCAGACACCAAGATTTCTTCTCAATTCTAATAATTATGACGTAAGTGTATTTGTTAGATTGTTTTTGTTTTGTTTTTCTAAAAAAATTTTTTAAAAAGAAAAAGAGTGGAAACAACGGTGTCTGGCTAATTCACAACTAGTTAATGTGTTGTTAAGGGAAAACCCAAAAAAGCAAATCTTGACCCCTTTATTTCCAGTCTAGGCGTGAAGACCGACATTAACACTGTTAATAGGTCAAAATAGACCCCTTTATTTCCACTCCAGGCATGAAAACTAGGTAATTTGGAAGTTAAGGGGGGACTAGTTTGTTAATATAAAAAAAGAGGCTAGGCGTGGGCCACGCAGTCAACGTTAACAACATAATTAGTTAACAATTATCACCGGATCTGTTCAATTGTTAACCTGTTATCACGATCGATCACGATGGCAAAGAAGAGAATTCGAATAGACTTGGAGGATTCCGACGGTGCAAAGTATAACTTTAACATCGAAGGAAACATCACCAGAGACAAAGTCATTAAAATATTCGAATTGATGAACCTGATGAATATAGAGGACCAGGAAGACGCCCCACAACTAGACTCGGTAGGGGCTAAAATATGGCATATAATAGACAAGTACTACCCCATGGGCGGCTTTACCTCAAATGAGATCTTGGAAAAGTATGAAGACGAACATAACGAGCCTATAAAACTGAGTGTGGTTTCTACCTACTTGGCACGCTTTAGCACAAAAGGCAGGATAAACCGGCTACGTAACGGCAGGGAGTGGGTTTATCAAATAGTAAAGATCTCACAAAAAAACCGACTAGGAGATAGTGACTCTTTTTAATATGAGAGAATCATCCTGCAAGCTAACTTTAACATAGTCCCCCTTTTGTATTCCCAAGTATTGACGAAACTGCTTAGGTATGGATATGGTTCCAACAGCCGTGATTTTGACTAATTCCTCATTATCTGATAGCATATATTTTATTAATAATTCTAGATATTTAA
>CAZITM010000009.1:0-25389 GCA_964542205.1 uncultured Candidatus Nitrosotenuis sp. | reverse complement strand
AAATAGCGTCAACACAATATTCATAAAAACGAACCAACCAAAAAACACCACCAGGAAACGTAAGAATTTAGGCCGTAATTAGTTGTTCCGTCTTGGCGAGTCTGGTTCTGCCCTTCTCTGTTATTTTGTAAGTAAAGGGTTTGAGTTTTGTATTCCTCTCGACAAATCCCTCCTCAAAAAGCCTCTTCATTAGTCTTGACGTGTGCTCCCTGCTTCTTCCTATTGTGATTTGGATGTCACGTGACGTCATTTCCTTTGTCGTGATTAGTCCCAGAACGTGTTCAGCGACACCATTAAAGTCCATGTTGGGCATCCTTGGCTTTTGGGTCTGCTTTTGAGGCTCTTTTCTAGGCTCTCCGGCCTCGATTTTCTGGACAAGACCTGCATTTTTCTCCAATACGGCCTCGATTTTCTCCAATACGGGGCTCTCCGGCCTTGGTTCCTCCAAATCCAGCGCATCTAGGCGTATTTTCATGTCGATAAGCTGCCTTTCATAATACTCCAGGCGTGACAGATATGCGGGGTCTGCGCCTTTTTGCTGCGTAAATGTTTTGAATTTGCTGTAGATTATCATGCCAAAAATACCAACAAGGAAGGATGCGGCCACGAGTAAAATCACTTGGGGATCTGGGATCTCCACCAACATCACTTTCCTAGTCTAACTGACGTGATTTATCGTGATAGGCCAACATAATTTCACATTTTACATCATTACCAATATCATCAACAATCACTATTTGCGCAACAAGGGCTGGTAAAGATTCGTGATGCGTCACATCCCGCACGCTTGTCGAACCAATCTGTCTATGACATTTATCACCTGCTCTTCCCTCTCTGGAAAGACATCACTGTCTTTTATCACAGAAACCTGTTCGGCTAGCCTTGATATCACATCAATGTCATCAGGCAGTAGGATTCCCAAGCCACGGAGCAGGACTATGGAATAATACAAACCCATCAACTTCTCACGAGACTGACTCACCTGCCTAAAATAAGCCCCTTTTGAGATACCAAAATCAAACTCGGATAGGTTTTTCCGATTTAAAATTATTTGAATTTGTCTCTCAGTAAACAGAGATTTTTTGATAATTTGTTTAATTATATTATTAAAATTAGGCTCTTTGGATTCTGCCATAGCTATACAAATCTGTATACCACACACCAATTAAACTTTAAAGTAATCAGAATAAACGACAGTCATGGTAAAAGTAGAGCAATATCTGCACGCACAACGCAAGAAGAGACCGGCATTGCTCTTTATCCTAATAGACTCGGAGGTTTCAAAGATAAAAGAATCTATCAAGCTTGCCAAAAACGTAGAGAAAATCGGAGCCTCTGCGATACTTGTGGGCGGCTCGTCCGCAATTGATCAATTAGAGATGGCCCAAGTTGTAAAAACTCTAAAAAAACATGTAAAAATTCCAATAATTTTATTCCCAGGCAATGTAACGGGGGTGGTTCCACACGCAGATGCCATTTTATTTAGTTCGTTGATGAATTCAGAAAACCCGTACTATATCACTCAGGCACAGGCGCTTGGGGCACCCAGCGTCCTAAAGTTCGGCCTAGAGCCACTCCCTACAGCATACATCATAATTGGTGAGGGCACAACAGCGTGGTTTGTCGGTTCTGCCAGAGCGATCCCATTTGAGAAATCAAACATAGCCACGGCATATTCACTGGCTGCCCAGTTTTTGGGGATGAGATTCTTATATCTGGAGGCAGGCTCTGGCGCAAAGGAAAGCGTACGGCCTAAGATGGTTAGCGCCGTAAGGAAACACTATAGGGGGTTTCTGATCGTGGGGGGTGGAATTCGTGACGCCAACACTGCAAGAGAACTGGTAAAGGCCGGTGCGGACGCGCTAGTAATCGGAACGATGCTCGAAAAGGAAAAGGACAGCCTCAAAAAACTGGCCGAAATAGCAAATAGCATCAAGAATCTAAGGAAGTAGCGATGTCAGAAAACACAGCGATCTCCCGCATAAAGGGAAGAATCCCAATGCCGGATTATTACCTAGATTACTACTCACAAATCTCCGAAAAGACGTATCAGATCTTTGGAGTGGCAGCCGAAGCAAAATCGACACTCGTCGACTCTTCTGGAGTGGTCGAGCCGAAAATAGCATTTGATCTTGCGGATCGCGTTGCAAAGATGCATGACATTGACATAGCAGACCCTTTGCGTGAACTGCTCAAAACAAAGGGAAAGGAACTGGCCGCACTCGATCTGGCAAAAAGCATTGCGGAGGGAAAATACCACCCTCCGGAAACACCACTGGAGCAAAGGCTAGACAACGCAGTCCGCGTAGGCCTTGCGATAGTCACAGAAGGAGTCACGATTGCGCCGCTGCAGGGAATTTCAAGTGTAACCATAAAGAAAAACAAGGACGACTCCGACTATCTCTCGGTTTCAATTGCTGGGCCGATGCGATCTGCTGGCGGTACCGAGTCTGCTGTAACTATGCTGATTGCGGACTATGTGAGAAAGGTAGTTGGACTTGGCAGATACCAAGCAAACTCGTTTGATGACGAAACTGGGAGGTTTGTTGAGGAGCTACGAGTCTACGAAAGGGATGTCGGCAGCTTCCAGTACCACGTACCAGACGAGGACGTTGTAACTGTGATATCAAATCTACCAGTAGAGCTTGACGGCGTAGATACTGACCCAAACGAGGTGGTAAACCACAAAAACATGGTAAGAATCAAGACCGACCGGGTTCGCGGCGGCGCTCTGAGGGTATTAAATGACGGCCTAATTGGGCGCTCAAAAAAACTCCTCAAAAGAATCGAGATGTATGGGCTGGATGGCTGGGAGTGGTTAAACGAGCTCAAAGGCGCAGTTCAAAAAAGCGACGAGGAGGGCTCGGCTGCAAAGAGACTGAGGGAGGTAATCGCAGGAAGGTCTGTTCTATCGACACCAAACAGGATTGGGGGCTTCAGGCTGCGATATGGCAGGTCCTGCAACACGGGATTTGCGGCCGTTGGAATACATCCAGTCGTGGCTGAAATACTAAATCATACAATAGCCGTGGGAACCCAGGTAAAACTCGACGTTCCCGGCAAAGGTGCAACTGTTGCGTTTGTAGACTCGATTGAAACGCCGACAGTCCGCCTCAAAAACGGTAACGTAGTTAAAATTCAAAATGTGGAGCATGGTCTGAAGATCAAAAACGAGATAGAAAAAATACTCTACCTTGGAGATATTTTGATCGCATTTGGCGACTTTTTAGAAAACAACGCCCAGCTTATCCCAACTGGATATGTGGAAGAGTTCTGGGCCGAGGAGATCTTGCAAAAAACCCAGAACTATCCAGAGCTTGGGGAGTTCTTGACCAGAGTCCCGACACTCGAAGAAGCCCTCCAACTCTCACTTGATTTTCAAATACCACTTCACCCAAAGTACCTGTTCTACTGGGAGCAATTATCAAAAGACGAGCTAATTCAATTGTCGGAACCAACGTTAATTGGGCAGAACACAATCAAGTATTCTAAAACGCTCAAACCGATTTTGGAAAAACTTGGCGTCCCACACACAGTATCGGAAGGCTCTGTGACACTTGGGGAGGAAGAATCACAGATCTTTTACCAGCTTTTATTTGCAAACCCCCTCAAACTCGACGAAGACACGACGCCCAAAATAATTACGGCGTCCTCGGGAATCAAGATACGGCCCAAGTTTTCTGCATCGATTGGCGTAAGGATTGGAAGGCCGGAAAAGGCCGCACCAAGGCTCATGAAACCGCCGGTTCATACACTATTTCCGGTTGGGGACAAGGGCGGCAGCATGCGTGACCTGCTCAAGGCAGCAAATGGAGAGTTTTACTGTAACATATACAACAGAATTTGCAAAAACTGCAGCGAACCGTCAATTAGCATACTCTGCCAGAAATGCAACAACCGAACCCAGGTCGAATTCGTCTGTCCTCTTTGCAGAACAACACTCGAGTCAAACTTTTGCCAAAAATGCAAAAAAAAGGCCCACGTTCATACCTTCAAACCATTCCCACTAAAAGAGAGAATAATCATAGCGCAGCAAAAAACTGGAATTCGCGTCCAGGAGCCCTTCAAAGGAGTCATGGAGCTGATAAATCAGGACAGAATCGCAGAACCGCTCGAGAAGGGGCTCATAAGGCAACATTACGACCTTACGGTATTCAAGGACGGAACAGTGCGATTTGACGCAACAAACTCGCCTCTAACCCACTTCAAACCATCATGGATTGGAACAACGCCGCAAAAGCTAAACGAGCTAGGATACACACACGACATAGACGGCAAGCCACTGACAAACCAAGATCAGCTAGTCGAGCTCAAAATGCAGGACGTAGTAATTCCACATGAAAGCGGCAAGTACCTAGTTCAGGTTTGCAAATACATCGATACCGAGCTAGAAAAACTCTACACCAAGCCGCCGTTTTACAATGTCAAAAACACCGACGAGCTTATCGGCCACCTGATAATCGGCCTTGCTCCACACACATCAGTTGGAATCGTTGGTAGGATAATCGGCTACACAGACACACACGTCTGCTTTGCAACGCCGAACTGGCATTCCGCAAAACGACGCGATGCAGACGGCGATGCAGACTCTATAATGCTACTCATGGAGGCATTGTTGAATTTTTCACGCCAATTCCTCTCTGACAAAATTGGTGGACTTATGGATGCACCACTCTTGGTTCAACCGACAGTGCTACCACACGAATCGCAGCCACAGGCGCACAACTTTGAGGTCGCAAAAAAACTACCGTTAGAGTTTTTTGAGGACACCATGCAAAGGAAAAAGGCATCGGAGGTAAAAAGCGTCGAGATCATAAAATCGCGCCTTGAGACCGAAGCACAGTTTTACGGTTATTACTTTACACACACTACGACGACACTCACTACTTCGCGCTCGCGAAGCGCATACTCAACTCTTGGCTCGATGCTTGACAAATTCGACATGCAAATCAGAAACGCAGAGCTGATAAACGCAGTGGACACAAGCGAAATCGTCACAAACGTGATCACGACACACCTAGTACCGGACATCATTGGAAACTTGAGGGCGTATGGAAGGCAAAAATTCCGCTGCACCTCGTGTGGCAGAAAATACCGAAGGACGCCGTTACTGCAGCACTGCATCTGCGGAAAAGACCTGATCCAAACCATCACACGGGCATCCATTGAAAAATATCTGAGGCTTGCAAAGAGGCTGGTCGAAAAATACGATGTAGGGCCCTACCTCAGGGGAAGGATCTCCACGCTTGGCGATGAAATCGAACTCGTGTTCGGCAAAAGAAGTGGCGACCAACTGCTTCTTACCGACTATAACTAGCGGAGCTTGACGTATTCGTAAGCACCGAGCTTGTTATCAAAGCAATATCGGACCCTTTGGTAGTCCTTTCTGAATGTCTTTACCTTGGGCGCAAGCTTCTTTGGATCTTTTTTATCTATTACGACTTTTCTGATAAATGCAGCAATCTCCTTCATCTCTGACTCCTTCATGCCGAGCCTTGTTATCTCGGAGACGCCGAGCCTGATCCCACCGGGATGGAAGTAGTTTCGCCCCGCCTTGATGTCACCAGGTATGAGCTGCCTGTTTACGATTATGTTCGCCTTTTCAAGGTCAGATTCGACCTTCCCGCCATCAGAATAATCCAGAACATTTACTGCTATTTGATGCGATTTTGTAAAGCCACGCTTTTCACCAAGCACTTTGAAACCGTTCTCGCTTAGTGCTACCGCAAGTGCCTTTGCGTTTTTTATGACCTGCTTTGCATACTCCTTGCCAAACTCCAATGTTTCAGCAAACGCAATTGCCTTTGCTGCCATATGGTGTATGTGATGACTGCTTGTCAGGCCTGGAAACGTTGCCTTTTTTATCGCCTCGCCATATTTTTCGTATGACAAGACCAATCCACCCTGTGGGCCAAACAAAGTTTTGTGAGTGCTCATGGTCATGGTGTCGGCCCCCTCCCTTAGTGGGTCTTGGAACTGGCCTCCCGCAATCAAGCCAGCAACATGGGCAGCATCGTAGTTGATGTGGATGTTGTGTCCCTTTAGAAACTCGGACAGCTCCTTTACTGGGTGCGGAAACAAAAAGAGCGAGCCGCCAAACATGGCCATCTTTGGAAGTCGGTTTGCCTTTTTTAGATCCTCGATCTTTTCTTTTGTCTTGTCTACGTCGATTGTCATCTCGTCGGCATCAAAGGGGTAAAACTCAACATCAAGGCCGTGCACAAGGCCTGCCGTGCCGGAGTGCTCTTTTTTTCCGTGAGAAATGTGACCGCCTGCCGGAATCGACGGCGCAATCATTACGTCTCCCGGATTTGTAAATGCGGAATACACGGCCAGATTAGCTACAACACCTGAAATCGGCCTAACGTCTGCAAACTCTGCCCTGTAGAGCTTTTTTGCAAGGTTCATGCACTCTATTTCCACCTTGTCAATGTAGATGCAGCCCGCATAGACGCGCTCGCCAGGCCAGCCTTCTGCATAGCGGTTACCAAAATCAGATAGCAACGCCTCTCGTACTGCGGGGCTAGGCACGTTTTCACTCGCTATGAGAGGAATCGAGTTTTCAAACCACTCATTATGCTCTTTGAGATCCGATAGAATTTTTTTGTACGATGTCTTGTACGACGACTTGGCCATGTTTTTGGCAGTTTGTCGTCCCAATTTAAAAACAGCGATTAGAATGAGCCAAGATCGCACCAAACCATTTAGAATTGATGAAATTTGCAAAGTATAAAAAGGGAAATAATAAAATTTCTTCGTTATGAGTGCTCAGGGACAGAGAGGGACGTTACCGGTAGTTTTGCTCAAGGAAGGCTCGACCGAAAACAAGGGTCGCGAGGCACAAAGAAACAACATAGCGGCGGCCAAAATAATTGCCGAAATTGTCCACAGCAGCCTCGGCCCAAGGGGGATGGACAAAATGCTAGTTGATAGTCTGGGCGATGTTACAATTACAAACGATGGCGCAACAATTCTCAAAGAAATCGATGTACAGCATCCCGCAGCAAAGATGCTGGTGGAAATATCCAAGACGACCGACAGCGAAGTAGGTGATGGAACCACATCTGCAGTTGTCTTGGCAGGAGCTCTTCTCGAAAACGCCGAGTCTCTGATAAACCAAGACGTCCATCCGACAATCATAGTCGACGGATACAGAAAGGCGTCAAAAAAAGTAATTCAATACCTAAAAGAGATCGCCGAGGAGGTAACGGCAAACGACAAATCCATTTTACTAAAGATTGCAAAAACATCAATGCAGACAAAACTGGTCAGAAAAGAATCTGATCACCTAGCAGAGCTGATTGTAAAGGCAGTCATTGCGGTTGCCGAAAGAGAAACTGGCAAGTATGCCGTGGATCAAGACGATGTAAAGGTTGAAAAAAAGGCCGGCGGCTCTATGAAAGACTCGATACTAATCGAGGGAATTGTTCTGGACAAGGAAGTGGTTCACAGTGGAATGCCAAAAAAGATAGCAGAGGCTAAAATCGCCCTAATAAACACAGCACTAGAAATCGACAAGACCGAGTTTGACGCAAAAATCAACATTTCAAACCCGCAGCAAATGAAGACTTTTCTTGATGAAGAAAACAGAATGCTCAAAAACATGGTGGACAAAGTTGTCGCCTCCGGTGCAAACGTCCTTTTGTGTCAAAAAGGAATCGACGACATGTCACAACATTATTTGGCAAAAGCGGGAATCCTCACAGTAAGACGCGTAAAGGAAAGTGACATGGCAAAGCTTGCAAAAGCGACCGGCGCAAGAATCGTCACGAACCTAGATGATCTCTTTGAAAAAGATCTCGGATCTGCACAGCTTGTTGAGGAGAGAAAAATCGAAGAAGACAGATGGGTCTTTGTAGAAGGATGCAAGAATCCAAAATCGGTTACATTGCTGCTCAGGGGAGGCTCACAAAGAGTAGTCGACGAAGTCGAGAGATCGGTTCACGACGCAATAATGGTAGTAAAGGACGTAATGGAAAACCCTTCAATCGTAGCAGGTGGGGGGGCACCGGAGACATATGCTGCAACAAAGCTTAGGAGCTGGGCAAAATCCCTGGAAGGCCGTGAGCAGCTTGCGGCAGAGAAATTCGCAGACTCGCTTGAATCAATACCGCTTACACTGTCTGAAAATGCCGGAATGGATCCGATCGATACCCTGACCAGCCTCCGCTCAAAACAGCTAAAGGGAGAAAAATGGACCGGCATTGATGTCATGAAAGGAAAGGTTGGCAACATGAAAACAAGCGACATAATCGAGCCCCTTGCAGTAAAGAACCAAATAGTTTCATCTGCAACCGAGGCCGCATGCATGATCCTAAGAATTGACGATGTTATCGCAATCGCCAAATCTGCCGGACCACCAGGAGGTGCCGAAGGTGGAATGCCTGGAATGGGAGGAATGGGTGGAATGCCTGGAATGGGAGGAATGGGTGGAATGCCTGGAATGGGCGATATGGGCATGGGCGAGATGTAGAGGCCCAAAAAACATCAAACGTTTATTTCCTAACAATTTTTACCAAAACCAATGAGTGGAACCACCAAGATACTAACTGGCGTCAAATACGCCTACTTGGTGACATTTTTTGCACTTCTTTCAGGCATCTTTTACCCATTTATCCAGGGCGGTACAATTGATTACACGATCCTTGGCGTCATAGTTTTGTTTGTGGGCCTGGCGGGGGCAGTTCTTGTCTACAAGGCATCTACGTCGGACAAAAAAAGAGGCATCTACGTCGGCATAGGATTTGGCCTGATTACGATATCGCTTTTCTATATTTTGCAGTTTACTGGAAGACCACTAGTCTAGACGTCAAAGTACAGATAGAACTCGTGCGGGTGTGGTCTTATTGAGATCTCACGATGATCCTTTCTTTCGAGTTCAATTATTTTGTCGATTACGTCGTTTGTGAAAATGGGGTTGAGGAACTTGCGGTCGCTTTCTAGCTCATCTAGCGCCTCTCCCAGGTTGGCAGGCACCGTCTTGACTCCTCGCTTTGTGCGCTCTTCTTTTGTCATCTTGTAGATGTCCTCAAGAATTGGCTCGCCGGGGTCGATCTTCTTTTTTATCCCGTCAAGGCCTGCTGCAAGGACAGCTGAAAATACCAAATAGGGGTTGGATGATGGGTCTGGTGCTCTGTACTCGAACCTCTTTAGATGCGCGTATTTTTCTCCCCTAAAGTGTTCCGGAACCCTGATTGCGGCTGATCTGTTGCTTGGACTCCACGCGATGTATACTGGCGCCTCGTACCCAGGTACCAGTCTATGATACGAGTTTGTAGTCGGATTTGTAATTGCACAAAGCGCCCTTGCATGAGCTAGTATGCCCCCGCAGAAGTATCTGCCTATCTGACTGATCTCATCTTTTTCGTCCTTGTCAAAAAACGCGTTTTTGTTGTTTTTCCAAAGACTCACATTCGTGTGCATGCCGGAGCCGGCATCCATCGATATTGGTTTTGGCATCATTGTCGCGACCTTTCCAAACTTTTGAGCCACGTTTCTTACCACATACTTGTAGGTCTGCGCGCCATCTGCGGCGTTTGTCAAATAGTCATACCTGATGTCTATTTCGCACTGGCCAGCCGTTGCGACCTCATGGTGGTGGTTATCACACAAAATCCCGAAATTCTCGTTTAGCATATCGACGCAATCATTTCTAAACTCAGTAAGCGTATCCGAAGGCGTACTTGGGTAGTATCCTTCCTGCAAGCCCATCGGATATCCGGTTCCTTCCTGGCTCCATGGCGCCTCCTTTGACTCGATAGAATATGATTGGCCCTTGTATGGAGTAAGGACATCCCACTGGACCTTGTCAAACACAAAAAACTCTACTTCTGGGCCCCAATAGCTAAAATCAAACCCCTGCGTCTTGAGATATTCTTCTGCCTTTTGCGCAATTCCTCTCGGATCGCGTTCTAGCCTCCCACGGCCTCGGCCCCAATAAACGTCGCAGATGAGCCGTGCGGTCTTTTTTTCAGTCACCCACGGAATAAGTGCAAACGTGTTTGGATCCGGCTTTAGGACAAGATCAGAGTCATCGACACTAGCGAAGCCAACAATTGAGGAGCCGTCAAGTTTTGGCAGTCCGTCCTGCATCTGCTCGGGGGTAAAAGTAGCAACAGAAATCGTTGTGTGATGATACCTCCCAGGCAGGCTTGTAAATTGTAAATCGATGAACCTTATGTTTTCATGTTTTATTTTTGCAAAAACTTCGTCGGCCGAATATTTCACTGGGGTCGTTTCGCCGTGAATTACTTTATAGGGCAATCTAGTTCCTTCATGAATACACGAAAGATCCCAGCATTTAAGGATTCATGTATCCAAACAACATCTTATACTGTCTCCTTGGGGGTGAAGGGTTATCAAACCCTATTACCATTAACAAAATTGGGATCCAGTCAAATGTCGGAAACAAAAAAAATTGACATAAGCTCGTTGTATTCAGTTTTACTCAGAGAAATAGAAAATGACCAGATCCAAGAGCTTGACGCCTCATTTTACATGTCACTTTCTGAATATCTTGGCAAGCTAAAAAACGAGGGATATGACGGAGTCGAAAATGAGATAAAAAACAGGCTAGTCGAGATGATAACGCAGATAGTGTCACTCCTCCTAAAGACACGAATAAGCAAAGTAAGCCATGGGAGGCTGGAGACGACAAACCTCCTTGACGAGGAAAAATTCATCCTCGAGTCCCTCCAAGAGCAGCAGGAAAGAAAGGACATGATCCTGTCTGCAACACTAAACGGAAGAACCAAGCTTTTAGAATCCATTGCAAAAAAACACAAGACAAGACCGATAACAGTAAGATTCCTCAAGGACTTTGATCAGTTTGTCGGGGCCGATTTTACAAAATACGGCCCATTCAAGGCAGAAGATGTCGCAACAATTCCAAACGAAAACGCCCAGGCACTCATTGCAAAAAACATCTCAGTCAAGCTGATACTTCAAGACTAGAATGTCCCATCTCGACGTGGATGTAATTGACTTTCTCCTGCTTACAATATATCCTGTCGTGGCACTTTTTCTAGTCGAAATCATCAGCAGGGCAATTAAGCTTGAAAACTGGATAAAACTCACTGCTCAGGGAGCAGTCTCTGTCGGATTTGCGGTGGCATATGTCACCCTGATCACGGCACACTGGCTCACGTCAATTGTTTTGTTTGCCTTGGCAATAGCACTGCTCTATCAAGCAAGACTCTCAAAAATCAAGCCCGGAAAATCAATCTACTAGTCTCTGAGCTTGTCTAGGATTCTTTTCAAAAAGCCGCCCCTTTGCTGGCGGATTACCTTTTTTTCTCCAAACCTTTTTGCACGAATCGATGTGAGCTTGACACATCGGTGCTCTTCTGGGAGCCTGTGCTCTGAGCAAAACTCGTCACCGCAGTAATTGCACTCAAAAGGAAGATCTGTCTTATTGCCGCAATATGTACAGTCTACCGTTTTCAATAAACATAATGTAATTTTTGTCCATAATAAACCGTAAAATTTTTGCAAAAACATAAAACAACTGTCCAACCCATTGTCTGTAATGCTCAAGGGCAAAATCGCAATAATCACGGGCGCAAGCAGTGGAATCGGCTATGCCACCGCAGTAGCGCTATCAAAGGCAGGCGCAAAAGTGGCTGTGGGCGCAAGGCGTATAGACAAACTAGAGGTGCTACAAAACGAAATTACAAAAAACGGCGGTGAGATCCTAGTCCAAAAGCTTGACGTGACAAAAAAATCCGATTGTGACTCTTTTGTTGATGCTGTGGTAAAAAAATGGGGGACAGTTGACATCTTGGTAAACAACGCAGGCCTCATGCCTCTGAGCTTTTTCAAAAACCTCAAGGTCCATGAATGGGATCAGATGATCGACGTCAACATAAAGGGAGTTTTGTATTGCACGGCTGCTGCAATCCCGCACATGATCGCAAAAAAATCTGGGCACATAGTCAACATTTCGTCGGTTGCAGGAAGAATTGTATTTCCGGCCGGCACTGTCTACTGTGCAACAAAACATGCAGTCACTGCACTCAGCGAGGGGCTAAGGCAGGAGTTCAGCCAGAGGGGAAACATCCGAGTTACCTGTGTGGAGCCAGGCGTTGTCGCAACAGAGCTTACAAACACCATAACTGATGAATCATTAAAGGCATTTGTGGAAACATCAAAAAAAATGGAGGCACTAAAGGCAGAAGACATCGCAAATGCAATTGTCTATGCAACTGATGCCCCACCACACGTAAACGTAAATGAAATCCTGATCAGACCCACCACACAAGAACGATAAATTGCAAAAACAAATTCTAATTCTGGGAGGGGGGTTTGGCGGACTTGCGGCAGCAAACGAGCTCAGGACAAACCTTGCCGACGTGAAAATAACGATCATCGACAAAAAAGACTACTTCATGATGGATCTAGTAAAGCTGTGGATAATAAAAGGAACAAGAAAATTTGAGACATCCAAAAGGCCGCTGCAATCAGTCACAAAAAAGGGAATCGAGTTTGTAAACGAGGCCGCACTATCAATTGACACGAATCAAAAAAAGGTCAGAACCGCAACTAGAGAGCTCTCGTATGACTATCTGATTATTGCCGTTGGAGTCGAGCTTGCGCCAGAAAAGATTTCCGGGCTGTCAAAAAACAGCATGATCCTATATGATTTGGAGGATGGGCCAAAAATTCGGCAAAAAATACTGCAGATGAAATCAGGCAAGCTAGCATTTGTAATTGCTGGCATGCCTTACAAGTGCCCACCTGCGCCGTTTGAGGCCGCCCTCATAACCAGCACAATGCTAAAGGAACTTGGGACTCGCGATTCTATCTCAATTGACTTTTACAGCCTTGCGTCAATGACGCTTCCGGCAGCAGGACCTGATGTAAGCAAGCAGCTTTTGGATATTTTAGAATCCGAAAACATTCGGTTTTACGCAAACCGCAAGGTCGTATCTGTTGAGCAAAACTTGATCAAATTCGAGGACGGTAGCGCAGAAAAATTTGATCTGTTGATCTCGGTTCCACCACACAAGGCGCCAAAAGTAGTATATGACTCAAATTTCGCGCAGGAAGGGCAGTTCATTTCGGTAAAGCGCGACTGCAGGACACAATTTGAAAATGTCTATGCAATAGGCGACGTAACCACAATGATGGTCACAGACAAAATCGCAGTACCAAAGGCCGGAATCTTTGCGGAAGGCCAGGGCATTGCAGTGGCACGCGACATTGTTTCACAAATCAAAAAGGAAAGTGCAAACCATGTCTTTGAGGGAAAGGGCGGCTGCTTTGTTGAGATGGGAAAAACCGCAGGCTATGTCTATGTGGACATGTTTTCACAGCCAAGCCCAATAACAAGGCTTGACGAACCTGCGGAAGAGCATTTGGTGGAAAAAGAGACCTTTGAGCAAGAACGGCTCGCAAAATGGCTATGAGGGTTTTTTCTTTTCCTTTGACATGTGATCCATTAGTGCCTTGAGATCGGGCTGTATGTCGCTTGGGTTTTTCATAAGATCCATCTTTTCGGGAATGCTTTTCTTAAAGTCTTCAGCTTCCAGCTCGACTCTCAGTTTTTCCTTGCAGTCGGTGTGATCGTCATCTGTCGCGGAAATCTTGTGGCAAATCGAGCAGATCTTCAATGATTCTATGTATCTCACACGATTTAATAATTTCACGATTTTTCTCACTTTGAGGGGCCGTAGTCCAGCTTGGTTAAGATGCTAGCCTGGGGTGCTAGAGATCGTGAGTTCAAATCTCACCGGCCCCACCACTTCTATCACGGCTGTGTAATCTGAACAGGCATACTGGATAATGCCTCTTTTACGTAATTATGTCGGCGTTTGAGGTTGTCGCCAGTGAACTACTGCTCGCTGAAGCAGGAAGAAGCTACCGACCAAGTCCGGTAGTGGTTAACTAGTTGCGACACCTACAGTTTGGCTCGCCGCAAAGACAGTACACCTGAAATGAAAAAACCTTAGTCTCCGAGTGAATGCCATCGGTCACGTCAACAAACACAAGAAATGTCTCAACGTCGTCAAAATCCTTGCTTAGTTCCCACGAAATGTTATAGTTGCCGTTTGAATCCGTGACCCCTTCGAACTCTTCTAGGATGTTTTCACCATAATCTTCGACCCGCACAAAGACCGTTGCGCCCTCGATGTTCCCTGCTAAATTACTGACATGAACGTCGATATTCTGCATGGTTCCGCGCCTTACTGCCCTGAGGCCGTCCACGCTTACGTTGAAGTCAGTCGAGACCTTACGTGAATCTATGCCTTCAAACGTAATTATTCTCCTGTCGATCAGATACTGGATCCCAAAAACAAAATCGTCACTTGAGATCTCGCCGCTGGCAAACCATTTTGCAGAGTTTTTTATCCATGACGGAATGGCCAGATCTTGCTTTACGTAAAAGGATGATTTGGAGATCTCCTTACCACCATGGTACGCTAATACCGTGTAGGTGCCGACAGGTGACGAGAAGCTGATAGGTATTACTGTGGAATAGGTGCCGCTCTGGAGAACTGGAACGGTGTATTCCTTTCTTAATCCGTCTGGCTCAATAACAATCAGAAAGACTTGGCTGGTCTGCCTGTATTCGTTTGTCTTTCCGGTTGTTTTGACAAAGACAGTCTTGCCATACTCTGGCAGGGTATAGGAATCCCCTACTGTGGTGAGATCCTGCACTTTGAGTAGGCCTCGCTCGGCGAGAACAATTAATGCATTTAGAAAATCATCATCTGATATCTTGTCAAAGGCCCATAACTTGATCTTACCTTTTATCCAGTTTGGGATCTCGGCATCGGCACTTGCCAGATTTGGCAAAAGAAAAGCCGTAACTAAACAAAATGCGATGACGAGTTTTTGCAAGCTGATGCACAGATCCGATTTTCCATAATAAAGCGTTCTCCTAAACTGTATTTTTATCCGATTTTATCAAATTGGCTCAGGCTCTTCCAAATGTACCAAGTTGCCACGGTTCTATAGGGCCTCCATTTTTGGGCAATGGTTTCGATTTCATCTTTTCGTGGAGTCTCAGAAAGCGAATAAAGCATCTGAACACCCTTTCGCAGTCCCAAGTCCCCAACCGGTAGCACGTCTTGCCTGCCAAGTGAGAAAATCAGGAACATCTCGGCAGTCCAGCGCCCAATCCCTCTTACTTTGGTCAACTGCTGTATTACTTCGCCGTCTGTCATGTTTTTTAGAGAATCAATTTCGAGCGCCCCTGTAGTTATTTTCTTGGAGAGATCCTTGATGTATGATGCCTTCATTTTGGACAGGCCTGCTGCACGAAGCCTCGAGGTGGGAGTCTTGATGACGTCCTGTGGTTTTGGGAACCTGCCATAAATTTCTCTGAATTTTTTTGATATCGAGTCTGCAGCCTTTCCTGAGAGCTGTTGCGTTATGATCGCCTCGACAAGAGACTCGTATGGATCTTCTACTAGGGCTAGCCGGTACCTGCCGACTCGGTTTATTACTTTGCTTAACTTGCGGTCTTTTTTGAGATGCTCTATTGCTTTTTTTGACAAAGACCCAACACCCTAAGAACTCTCTCAAAACTGGCCAAGGTTCCAGATTCTTTGTATAGTCGTAATGCCGCAATTATTCTTTGTTTTGACGGCACGGAGTAGACCCTCCGGACCATTTTTGCAAGGCCGGAACCTATGAAAACTGCTTGCGTTGCAGATGTGACATTTGAGACCTTTCGTACAAGACTTGAGCTTTCAAAGTCGATGATCGTAACTGTCTTCCCGACAATTACGTGCTTTGTGATGTTGCTGAGCTCGCCATGGTCAAGGCCTGCCCTGTCGAGATTATAACAGTCGAACATGACTTTTCTTATTACAGACTTTAGCTGGGCCGCGCTTTCCCTACCCCTGAGATCCTTTACCCAATCAAAGATCTTTTTGCCGTCAAGATACTCCATTACGACAAAGTTTCTGCTGCTCTTGATGAGTTTTGGGCCGACGCCGGCCTTGTTTGCTGCCTCAAGTAGCTTGGCCTCACCATCCATGCTTGTTCGCGGCGAGTCGGTTCGTCGGATCTTTAACGCTACCTTTTTTGAGCCCATTTTTGCCAAAACAACGATGCCTGTGTAGCCCTTCCCAAGCACGTTTTGCCTGCCTATCTGCATCGGGCCCTCAAAGGATACGCTGCTAACTCCGAGTCCCTTGAGCTCTTTTATCCTTGAGCTTATCTGTGCCTTGGTGGCATCTGGAAACCCGAGAATCGTAGAATAAGGCTTTTCAGCTAAGATATCAACTGGAAAAAATCGTCTCATCTGTTGAGACCAGCTCCTGTGCGGCCTCTTTAATGGATTTGCTTGTTATTTTGTCGCCCATGACTATCCTGAATTTTCTAATGTCGTTTCTGAGGCCTGCCGGTACACCTGATCTCGTCAAGTTCTTTTTTATCAAATCTCTTAGGAATGATGCTGCATCAACATGGGATCTTTTCTGTAGGGAGTGGATCTTTCCATCCTCGCCAATCCACATGATTTTACTTTTTTTCTTGTTTGATTTTACAAAGTTCACAACATGAGCAGCGGTGAAAAAATCCGGCCCATGCCTTACATGATACTGATCAAGCCTCATAGTCCTAAACAAAAATAGCAGCGATGCGGTGTCGTTTTCAGAAATCACAGCAGACCTTCTTAGAACAGAAAACCCTTCCTGCTCTATCTGTGTCGCGATAGAAGTGGCCGCTCTTTTTAGCTGGCCCCAGATTATGTCGGGACTTCTTTGCTTGTACCTAAATGTGAGAACAAGAATGTCCCTGAGTGCGGCCTTGGTTGCCTTCTGCGGTAGCTTTTTTGGTTTGAAAAAAGACAGAGACGGCTTTTTCAAAAATGCTCTTGCTGCAAGAACAAACTTTCCTACGTTTTCCATTGATATCGCAGCTCCTAGGTTCCTGTTTGCGTCTATGGGATCCATTATCACTATCGGAGTATCGAAGCTCTTGGCTGCCTTGCCGATAACTTGGCCGTGCTTTAGCTCCGCAATTGCCTTGATGACCCCTTCAAAAGAGCCGAAATTCAGAACCAGCACCTCCGCCACGTAACCAGAAAACCCCTGCTTCGCTATCTCGGCGCCGTAAATGCCATTAGCCTTGAGAAAAGCCTTGAGGAGCCTTACATCGTTTTTCATCTGAGCAGTAAGCGAGTTTATCATAAATCGCGTGTGAAACGGAGATCTGTCCGCTGAGCTCTTCCAGTGTCCTTCCTGGACGTCATAGCAGGGCACCAGATTCACCTTGATGTCCTTGATTTGCGCCTCGACGAAGGGATGCTCCGCATATCTTACATATGGCCCAAACTCTTTGAGTGCAGAAAAGCCGATTTTTTTACCAAGCTCTACAAATTCCTTGAGTGGCACATCGGTATGGAATTTTATGAAAATATCAACGTCTGCTTTTTGCGGAAGCCACGTTCCTTTTGCATAAGAGCCGACAATCTCGATGCCGGTTATCTGCGGACGATTCGTCACTTGTTTTTGAACTAGCTTGATCACTTTTTCCACAACTTCGTCTTTTTCTTTTTGTAGTCTTTCAGAAGGCACAATGATTTTTCCCGCCTGTTTTAGAACACGATTCATTTTGCACCAATAACTCCTATATCAGAATAGATTGGACCTGTCGGTGTAAGAACGCTTTGCTTGAATTTTATCTCGGAGACTCGCTGTACTCCGAATTTTACATCCGTGTATTTGGACAGCTCAGCCGTAATGTCGCTGATCTTGTTTTTTATCCTAAATATTGTAACATGGGGTCTGAACGCCTTGTCTGACTTGAATCCGAGTGGCAGCAACTTTTCTTCTACCTTTTTTGCAAGCTCAACGAGCTGTTTTCCGCCTCCGCCCACTCCGACCCAAACCACCCTTGGGAACTTGGGTTTTGGGAAGGCGCCAACTCCCTCAAAACTGATGTCAAACGGGGAAAACTCGATTGTTCTTAGCTGCGCCAGCACCTTTTGTGCCATGTCTTCGGATATTTCGCCAAGGAACAGCAACGTAAAGTGCATGTTTTGTGTATCCACTGGTTTTGCAGCGATATTTAACGATGATTGAATTTTTTTGATCGAATCCAAAACCTCTTGGCTTGATATCTCCGCTGCAACAAATGTGCGCATTACAAAAATCAGTTTCTGGCTTTTTAATGGATTGCGGTAAGCTTCATTATGCAGGCACGAAAATCAAGCATAGTTGCCTAAACTAATCGTCTGCCTGACTGGAATGCCGGGAGCAGGAAAATCGACTATAGCCGCAGGCCTGCAAAAAAAAGGATTTGAAAGCATCAATATGGGCGATGCCGTACGCGCCGAGGCAAAAAAGAGAAACCTGGAGCCAACGGGACAAAACCTCGGTAAGCTTATGCTTGAGCTACGGGAAAAAAACGGCCAGGGCGCAGTGGCCGAGCTGATAAAAGACCAAATCATCAACTCAAAGGCAGACGTCGTAGTAATTGACGGGGTACGATCTAATGCAGAAATTGAGGTTTTAAAAAAAATTGCAACAGTAAAACTCCTTTCGGTTCATGCATCGACTGACACTCGTTACGGTTTTCTTAGCGCACGAAAAAGATCCGACGACCCGCAGGACCGCGGCACATTTGACGAACGGGATAGCAGAGAAATAGGAGTCGGTATCAGCGCATCGATTGCACTAGCGGACGAATCAATCTCAAACAACAATCTCACAGTGAAGCAGCTGATAGAAACTGCATACAATACAATCAAAAAGTGGCTTGCATGATCCCACAAGTTGACTGCAAAGTAGAGGCGTTTTGTGAGGTAAATCCATCAGAAGACTCACAAAAAATCCAACAACTGCTCTCAAATATTCTAGATGATGTGGAATTCAAAATAACTGAGAGCTCGATAACGGCAAGCTCAGAGCGGATCGAGTCGCTTTCCAAAATTCACGAGTCAATAAAAAACCACTCTTCACGCAGAGTGTACTGGCGATTCCTCAATGACAACTTGGAAGGAAACGAAACATGGTTCTATCTTAACAAGCAGGCCGCCTTTGTAAACTCGGTTGCGCTGTGCGAACATGCAAACGAGTCTCCACTAGGCCCAATCAAAATCGTAATACGCTCAAAAAGCATAGAGCGCATAATAGAGTGGCTGACCTCGGACTAGTCAGTTTTTTTTCTTACTCGCTCAACTACTCTCAATTTTCAAACTTTTATCATTTTTACAGAACCATGACCAGTTGATACTAAAACTAGCCATGGTAGGCGCCATTTTGATAGTGGGAGGGATCCTGCTTTACCCAGAAATAATCAAGCTTACGGCAAACAACCCGCAGGTCGAGGCCGTAGCGCAAGACATCAGCAACCTCAAAGATACCACAGTCAAGCGTGTGAACTATGAAATAGAAAACACGGTAGATGCCGTAGGCGACAAAATTGATGAAATCACACCAAGTGTAAGCCAGCTAAACCCAATTGACGATATTGAAGAAAAAATCGCAACACCTCAAACAAAGGAGGTCTACCATGGACAGGTATATGAAAAAAACAGTGATAACTGCAAGATCTCCGTACCCAAAATGGCAAAGACAGTAAACGGTGCAAAGGAAATAACGCACACCATCATAGTACCTCAATGCCAGTATGAAAAACACCAGCCGGTCCAAGTCACAACAGACACGTCCCACCTCACAGGCACGCAAGATGTGACAATAAACCAGATACCGCAAGGGCAGATATTTGAAACGCTCCAACTTGTCACAAAAAGAAACGACGACAATACCATATCAATCCACTATGAAGACACTTCTGGAAAAACACAAAAGGTCACCGTCACACTGCGAAATTCCGAAAAACAGTTGTTTGTCGGGGAGTTTTTTGCGTCAAAATTTGATACTAGCGTAGATGACATCTCAGATAGCTCGCACATCATAGAGATGATAGTCGAGCACACAGAGTACGGCGTGGTATCGTCGTCCGTGTTCAATCCACAGGACAACGACAAGACAACAATTTACGGCGTCTTTACAAAATAATTACAACAACGAAACAAGGTGGGGCAGCGCCCTTGCGGATGTCTCCCGGACGGACAGATCCATCTCCGACGACATCACCGTTCTTTCCGGATTCACCTCGATTAATACCGCGCCGTTTTGCTTTGCATACAGGGGTAGCTGATTTGCGGGAGATACAACAAGTGATGTTCCTGCAATTATCATGACATTACATGTCTGCGCATGCCTGATTGCCTCAGACCACACGTCCTGCGGGAGCGCCTCGCCAAACCACACCACATCAGGCCTCAAAACACCACCGCACATGCATTTTGGAGGCAAGGAATCAAAACTGGACGTTATGTCGTCTTGATAATCACAAACTGTGCACTTGATTCTGATTATGCTTCCATGCAGCTCAAGGACCTTTTTGCTTCCAGCCCTTTGGTGTAGGCCATCTATGTTTTGGGTCAGAACTATGACTTCTTTGTGACTAGCAAGCTCCGCTATCGCAAAATGTCCTGCGTTTGGCTCTGCACCAAGTATGTTTTTGCGCCTTTCCTCATACCACTCCCAAACTAGTTTCGGATCTTCGTAGAACGCATCAATTGTGGCAAGCTGCATCGGATCGTATTTTCTCCAGTAGCCGTCTTTGCCCCTGAAGGTAGGGATCCCGCTTTCCTGTGATATGCCGGCACCAGTCACAAACACGATTTTCCGCGAGTCCCGTATCTGTCTTGCAAGAGCCCCGAACATTTTACTTTATTTCAATCTCAAGGAGGTCTTTTGCAGCAAAAACAGAACCGTGGATTTCTTTTGCTTCTTTGAGCAGCTCGCTTTCGTCCTTGTATCTTGCCGAAAAATGAGTTAAAACAAGATTTGATACGTTGGCGTTCTTTGCAAAGACCGCTGCTTCTTTTGCAGTGGAATGAAATGTCTCAACTGCTTTGTCCTTTAGCTTGTCTGAAAACGTGCAATCAAAAGTAAGGTAATCACAGTTTTTGAAAAACTCCTCGAGTTTTTTTGTCGGTCTCGTGTCTCCTGAAATGCCAATCTTTTTGCCAGGCCTCTTTTGGCCGACCACCTCTGATGATCTAACTATTCTATCGCCTACCTTGACGTCATTCCCGAGTTGCAGCTCGTGCCATAGAGGCCCTTCGGGGATGCCTAGACTCTTTGCGCGCTCTACGTCAAACTTGCCGGGCTTTTCTTTTTCCTCAAAAAGGAACGAAAACGCGGAAACGGAGTGCTCGGCGTACTCCGTATACACAGAATAGGTTTTTTCCTCGCATACAAGGCCTGGCTTTATTGCCGTGATCATGATTGGGAATGACAAACCGAAGTTCAGAATTCGAATGTTTTGTCCAATGAACTCCTCAATTCCATCCGGACCGTAGATCTCAATCGGTTCGGTTCTGTGCTGGAGTGTCATTGTTTGTAACAACCCCAAAATTCCAATACAGTGATCGCCGTGCATGTGGGTCACAAAGATCCTCATTTTTTTGTTCCAACCAAGGCCGGATTTTAGATACGAGACCTGTGCCCCCTCTCCGGCATCAAACATAAGGATCTCGCCTTCTTTTTCAATGCATATGCACGACATGCCACGGTTTTCCGTAGGCTGCGCAGCAGAGGTTCCTAAAAACACGAGCTTCATCTAACCAAAATCACCCTAGTCAGACTCTTGTGGCGGTAGATTTCATATTTTTTTGTTGGGTTTATCTTAAGATTCCTCTCAAGGCCTTTTTTGCACATTATTGCGAATTTTTTCTTTGGAATCTTGGCAGCAAATCCCTGAAAAAGCTTCTCCGGCCGCTCCGATACCTTTGACGCGGTGCCATACGGTAAATCGGTCACTATTCCATCAAAGCGGTCTTTGATCTGCAGCATATAGTCATAGTTTGCGTTGTAGACCTGCGTGTCATCAAACCCGTTTGCCCGCAAATTCCTTTTTGCAATATCGCACATTTTCTGGTCAAAATCAATACCGATAGACTTGATTCCCATGGACTGGGCCTCCAGGAGGGTACTGCCAGTGCCGCAAAATGGATCGCAAACAACCTCGCCGTCGTTTATTCTTGCCAAGTTAATCATGACACGTGTAAGCTTCCAGTCCAGCTCGTGGTGAAATTTGGCTGCCTTTTTTGGGCGGGGGGGAGCCGCAAACCTAGTAGAAAAACCAAAAAAGTTCTCCTCATTTGTAAAAATCAGGTAAATCACAAGATCAGGATCGTTCAGCGAAACCTTGGCGTTACAAAAAGTCGACACCATGCTGCCAAGGGAGCGCTCTATTTCTGGAATGTCGATGTGTTTTTCTGAGAGGTTTATTGCCTTACACATAAATGATTTTGCGCCAAAAAGCAGGGAATAATTTTTCTCATCAAAAAAAACATTCGACATTTTTCTTAGCAGCTGGCCTGCGATCTTGACAAACGTAGCCCTCATCGCAATCCGTTCCCAGGGGGTCGTTGTCTGCAAAATTATGAGGTTTGAGAGTACCTTGATCTTGGAGAAACGGTCGTACATTTTTGCTAGCGTTATGATCTCGTCGACTGCAAGCTCTGGATATTCTTTTGAAACTATGAAAAAACTTTCAGGCATCTACACTGCCTTTGCTATTATTCCTGATACGTCCACGACAGATGTCTTGCCCGGAATGGTGTTTGTAGAAATTATCTGAGAAACGCCTGCCTTTTTGATCTTTTTTTCCGCACCGTCAATTAGTAGGGCGTGCGTGCATGCAACAAAGATCCTGCCGCACTTTTGTTTTTTTAAGAACTCGGTTGCCTTTACGATGCTCCCGCCGGTGCTTATCATGTCGTCGACCAGCACAAGATCGCGTCCCTTCACCTTGCGTAGATTCGTGGTTTTGATCTCAACTCTTCCTGTCTTTCTGTCTCTTTGTTTTTGTAATGCAATAAAGCCAGTTCCATAAAGTCTTGCAAACTCTTTTGCCCTTGTCGCCCCACCACAATCTGGTGAAACTACGAGCAGATTCCTGAGGCGCATCTTTTTGAAGTGGTTTACCAGTTCTGGGATGGCTGAAACGTTCTTGACTGGAACTTTAAAGTGACTAAGGCCCAGCTTGCTGTGAATATCAACTACGACTATTTTTGAGGCACCTGCGGCCTTGAGCAGCTTTGCAATTACTGACAGTGTAATCACCTCTCCTGGCAGGAACTCCCTATCCTGTCTTGCATATCCCAAATATGGAATTACACAAACTATTTGATTTGAGAACTGTCTTGCCTTTGAAACGAGTGCAAGTGTCTGGATAAGATTTGAATCAACTGGTGGGTATGTCGAGTTTATAACAATAATTTTGCTTTTTTTCGGCCTTGCGGAAATCGTTATCTTACTTTCGCCGTCTGGAAAAATGCGGAGCTTAGACGACACATAATTAGCTTTGAGCTTTTTTGCAAGTCTCCTGGCAAGACCTGAAGATGCGTTCCCGCCTATTATGGTATACAACAATTCAACGATCTAAAGGAGGCTCTTAAATTTTGAGGCAGAATTTGTGGGTTGAAATTATTTTTGTTCGACTTGTTTGGGTTTTTCTGTCTTTTTGTTGGTGAAGGTCTCAATAAAGTTGATCTTCTCAAGTGTCGGAACAAACTTGAATATGTCTGTCTGAATAAAGTGCTTTATTATCCTGAGGCCTTCTGCGTTAAAGATCTCTTCTGGAACAACAATGTCTAGTGAGTTGCCGTTTAACTTTGAGACAATCTTTGAATCTTCCACCGGCAGATGTCGCTTCAATATCGCAGATATCTTGTCCTCGTCTGTGTCCAGAGATTTTATGACGTTGACTTCGTAAACGATGGTCTTTCCTGCGAACCTGTGATTAAAGTCAACTTGAACCCTGCCGGAGCCTACGAATCTAACGACGCCAGTTCTTTGATCAACCTCTATGGTGTCTCCGACTGTGACCTTTTCCGCATCCTCGCCAAGCTTGCGAAGCGGAATCATTCGAACCTTTCCTGGGTCGCGCTCGCCAAATCCCTTGTCTGGTGTAACATCGACTGTGAGCCTGTCGCCTGGCTTTGTGTTGGCAAGTGCATCGTCGAGTCCCTTGATCACCCAGGATTCGCCGACTGAGACCAGTTTTGGCTGGTATTTGGCGTTCTCCTGGAATAACGAGTGCTTTTTTGCCTCTTCTGCCAGTGTGGTTTCAAAGACCTCGTTTGTGTCCTTTACCTTGGCAGTATAGTCTATTAAAATCAATGAACCTTTAGTGAAAGTCAACGCGATCAGTCCTTGAAATTCCTAATATTAAGTTAAAGTTGTTTTAGCTTGTCTTCTGCAACTTTGAGGGCATCCATGGATTTTGTTTTGTATCCCATCATCTCAAGTGTCGAGCCAATCGCAGAAATCGTTCTCATTACATGATATCTCTGCACTTCGCCCATACATCCCACACGAAAGACCTTGCCCTTGAGATTTCCAAATCCTCCGGCAACCAGAACTCGGAACTTTTCAGCAAGTGTGTTTCTAAATGTCTTGTCCTCTAGTCCTTGCAAGTAGTTTAGTGCAACTACTACCGTGGAGCGTGCGTCTTCTTTTGCAAAAGGTGTCAGACCCATGGCACTGAGACTAGAGTATAACGCGTCTGAGCAAATTCGGTGTCGTCGAATTCTGTTGTCCAGACCTTCTTCTAAGATTATGTTCATTGCCTCTCTGTACGCGTACAAAAGCGGCAACGCAGGCGTAAACGGAGTGTGCTTTGACTCCTCGTAGTACTTGAAATATCTTGGTAAATTAAAGTACATTGTCTTTGGTGGGTTTTCGTTCATGTATTTTTTTGCTCTGTTGTTGACTACTATTGGCGAGATTCCCGGCGGTGCAGCAAACGCCTTTTGCGCGCCAGTCATTGCTACGTCGATTCCCCACTTGTCCATTTTTAGCTCCTCGCCTCCGACTATGGACACGCCGTCCACCACATAAAACGAGTCGTTTCTTGCCGTCAGGTTCTTGACTTTGTCTAGGTACTTGATCATAGTTCCAGTAGAGGTCTCGTTCCAAACACAATAGAAAGCCTTGACGTCCTTGTTGTTATCAAACGCCTCCTTTACTCTCTCAAAGCTTGCGTTTTCGCCGGGGGTGCTTTCTAATTTTATGACGTTTGCGCCGGCCCACTCTAGCATCTGCGCAAGTCTTCCGCTGAACTCGCCATTTGTTGGGATTATCACCTTGTCCCCTTTTTTGATTAGATTAACGACACTTGCTTCCACAGCCCCGGTTCCCGATGCAGAGAGAAGCACTGCCTCGCCCTCGCTCTGGAAGACCTTTTTTGTCTTTTCGACGGCATCTTCGTACAATTCTACAAAATCGTCACTTCTGTGGTTTATCATGGGGGTAATCATTGCCCGCATTACCCGTTCTGGGACGTTTGTCGGCCCCGTTATCCCAGTCCTGCTTCCAAGCGCCTTGTCGATTGCAGTTCCGATTGCGATTC
>CAZITM010000008.1:28661-35023 GCA_964542205.1 uncultured Candidatus Nitrosotenuis sp. | reverse complement strand
AGGAGATGTCAGACAAATGCCAGCAGGTATCTGATTCGTTCATTCTGCTTGCACTAAGCCTATAGCCAAGTTTTTCGTTATTTGTAGCAGCCACCTAAAAAACAAAGTAATTTTTAGTGCTGCCTTGATTGGGTATCATGCAAGGCGAGTTGATAGAAAACAGGATTGTTGTTTGGAATGCCAAAGACGCAAAGGCCATTTTTGCAGAGTCATACTATGGAAAGCCCATAGGAATCGCAAAACCAAAACCAGATGAAATCGACGTGCCATTAATTTTGGACTTGATTGAAGGATATTATCTACAGGAAAAATCGCAAATAACAATTCATAAAGCAAAAAAGAAGATCACACGACAACAACTACTGGCAATCTGTAGGGATGAGTACCACAATTTCGATAAAAAATACCAAGTGTATAAGGACTTTAGGGACAAAAAATACATCGTAAACCCAGGGATAAAATTCGGATGTGACTTTGCAGTGTATCAGCACGGTCCTGGTATAGACCACGCCCCGTATCTTGTTCAGGTCTACAACAAAAGCGATGTCATTTCTTCTACAGGCGTAGTACTGGCAGGACGCCTCGCAACAAGCGTAAAGAAAAATTTCATTTTAGCAATACCGCATGGCGACAAGGTGAATTATTTAGCACTTGATTGGTGGCGCGCCTAGATTTTTTTTATGTGTTCTGCAATTTTGTTATAAATTGCATACATGTCCTTTGTTATTTTAAAGTCGTGAGCGTTTTTCCACTTGCCGTAGATTCTAATTTCTTTTACTGCTGGATCAACAAATATCGTAGCGTCCTTAACAGATTGTTTTGCTATGAGCTCGTTTAGTTCTGAGTCTTTGTTCAGCTCTTCTGCCAAAATACCGCCATTCCAGACCACGGACTTTACTTTTTTTGCCCCAAAGTGGCCCTCCGTTTTTAGAATCGTTCTCGCCACATATTTCTCTGGGTGAACGGCGTCAAGCTTTACGATAAAGTGAGCCTGAAACCTGTCCTGCGCCCCCCAGTGTGAAATTGTCGAGTCTTGCATGCTTTCTAACCCTTTTGAATGATTTGGATTGCGTCGATGTTAGAATCTTTTAACTCAACTACGCCTCGGTTAGTAATCATTCGCGGCGCTTGTGAAAAATTTCTGCCATAGTAATCTTTTGCCCTTTCTATCGGATCTGTTCCTACCGCCTTTGGGGTTGAGACAACGCCGATCTCATCTAGCATGTGTGAGATCTTTTGTGGCCAAGTCTCATAGACAAAAGTATCCGATTCAGAGTCATGCATATTTTTTGTTGGTTTGACACCCACAAATAAAGTTTTGACACGAATTGATCGAAATAAATAGCACAGGCTAAATGCCAAGACTATGCTAAAGTTTCAAAATAAAGTTGTTCTAGTCACAGGCAGCGGTACTGGCATAGGTCAGACAATTGCCAAATTATTTGCCGAAAATGGTGCAAGCATAGTCATCTTGGGAAGAAGAAAGGAGCCACTTGAAGAAACAAAAAAAATTCTCGACGACATAATTAACAAAGTAAAAAGCAATGCCAAGGTTTGGTTGTTTGCAGGAGTCGACGTAAGTGATGAGCTCGGCGTATCACAGATGTTTGACACTCTCAAGAGCTCAAATGTATACGTAGACATCGTAGTGAATAACGCAGGAGTGTCTGGGCCTGTAACGTGTTTTGCAAACTCGCCACTAGACGAGTTCGCAAGTGCAGTAGGCATTCACCTGACAGGCACGTTTTGGACATCGGTTCAGGCGTTAAAGGTAATGCGTGAGGGCTCAAAGATAATCACAATTTCAACATTCTTTACAGAGGAACGACCGTATGAGCAAAGGCCCTACAGGTTTCGAAGTCCATACACAGCAGCACAGGGAGCGAAGAACCGACTTGCGGAGGCAATGTCGTGGGAACTTGTAGAAAAAGGAATCGTCTCAATCGCTACAAACCCAGGGCCTGTTCACTCTGACAGAATTTACAAGACCGTCTATCCAAAAGCTGCAGCCGAGTTTTTACGCGTCAGTGGTTTTGAGGATCTGAGTCCTGCCGAAGTCGAGACTGCAAATAAGGACATAGTCGGACTACTGGGGGAAAGCGAACAGGTAGTCAAAGACGGGATTGGAAAAGCAGCTGCCAACGTAGCAAAAATGAAGGGTGGAGATATCGACAAGATTGCACAGACGCTAACAAGGCTTCTTGCAAAAATACAAGAGATTGCAGAAAAAGTTCAAAAGAACACGTCATTTATGATTGCCGACAGGCAGTTTTTGTCTCAGACCCAAGTAGCTCAAACTGTCCTTACACTTGCAGACGACGACATTGCAAAAATACTAAACGGTAAGGTGATTCCAGGAGACAGGGTTTTCTATCCAGTAAAACCGCACATCACGGCGATAATTCCCGCTGTATTGCAACCAAGTTTTTCGTCCCAAGTCGTGGTATTTGCAATCGACGCAACAGACAGAGCAGACTCTGAAAGGGCGGAGTTTCTTGCACAACACGTAGAAAAGAACGGCGGAAAGGCAGTATGTCTCATTTCTGGAACAACCCCAAAGGAACTCCAAGAATCAATCAGTACGAAATTTCACTCGCATGTAGTGGATTTGAAAAATACGCAGGAGGTTCAGAGATGGCTAAGTGCCGCAAAGAGCCAGGGACGGTTTTCTACCATCATATACATTACTGGCAGGTTTCCACCAAACACAAAGATCATAGAGTTATCACGAAAACGTTGGGACGAGCTTGTTGACAAGTTCATAAACACGCCAGCGACTGTACTTCAGACCGCTTTTGAATTTTTTGTTCCCGGCGGAAAAAAAGATCCAAGACTATACAAAAACGCCACTGGCACCGCAGTCATAATAGGCCCCGATTTGCCTAGTGGTACAAAGGTATCTGGTGTGGACAGAGCACGTGTAGAGGTGTTCAGAGGTGCACTAAGGCCGTTTTCAACTACTGTAAATCAGGAGCTGAGTGATGTCCTAAAATCAAGGATAAGATCATTTCTTGTCCTCCCAGGGAGCATCGACGGAAAGAATGCCGATAACAACAGAATTGCGCAAGCCATAGACTACTTTGTCACAGATACGGCAAGAAGTACATCAGAAGTTACATTCTGCACAGACGAGACAAGAGACTAATGAAAAAGTTTTCCGACCTCAAAGTTGGTGAAGAGTTTTTTTCCACATGTACGTTCTCGAAAAAAGAATTAGAGTCATACCTAGGTTTTTCTAGAATAAAAAATACAATTTTTGACGATGATGAATACAGCAACATAGTTTCTGGCAGGGCCATAATCGCAAGGATGGAAGGCGAGTTCACAAGGCTCAGCCATATTTATGGCAATATGATTTTACTTTATGGCATGGATGGTGACCCCAAGTGGGAAAACCGAAACACTCGATTTCTCAAACCCCTACATGTAGACGAGATTCTAAAAATAAAATTCACAATATCAGACAAAAAGGATTTCGATGATGATTTTGGGATGATCTCCGTGGATTTTGAAGGTAAAAAAGAAAATGGTGATATCGTAGTCATTTCAAAGCGTAATCTCTACCGGATTAAAAAAGAACCCCCGAGATAGCACGTGGTGATTATTCAGGCACGCAAATAGTTTCTAATTTTCCATTTTTAACTTTGATGTGCAGGTACCTATTGTCCTGAAAGACTAGCGTTAGTCCGCCATCTTTGTCAGGATCCTCTACTTTGATCAGCTCTTGCATTCTTATTCCATCAAATTTTGCCATGCCAGACATCGGTTATTCCTGATTATATTTCTTAACCAATGCTGGAAGGCCATATTCCTGCACCGTCTAGAAAAAGCTTGATTGCAGTAGCCACCATTATAGCAACTATCAGTATCTTTATGCTATTTTCTTTAATATCCACAGACAACCTAGCACCTACCAGACCCCCTCCAAAAGCACCAACTGAAAGCAAGAACGCATAGCCAAAGTCAGAATGTCCAAGAATTGAATGCGATATTGTGCCTGACGCCGATGCGAACAAGAGTATTAGTTGCGACGTTGCGGTTGCATTTTTTACGAGCAGCCCAAGTCCTATGATCATCAATGGCACAAAGATTATTCCACCGCCTATTCCAAAAAAGCTTGATAAAACTCCTGCAAAGAAGCTTATGGCCGCAGTAGCCACTGCCAATTGTTTTGAAACGCTGTTTTGTTTTTGTTCAATATTTCTTTTTATGTAAAGGTAAAAACATGCACCGATCAGTACTAGACCAAACAGAATTTTGAACAATTCCGGCGTCACATCTGCAGTTACAAACGCGCCAAGGATCGTGCCTGGAATAGACAGCAATCCTAGTCTTAGTCCTATTTTGTAATCTATGCGTTTTTGTCTTGCATACGATACGGTAGATGCCACGGAATTGCTTAGGGCCGCAAAAAGGCTGCTACTAGACGCAGCTGCAGGCGCAACACCAAGAAATGTCAATACCGGTACTACGATTATCCCGCCGCCAAGGCCTATAATAGAACCGACAACTCCCGCTACAAATCCAAGTGGGATCAACCACAGATTTTCAAACATTTTTGAGGTATTGGCTCATTAGCTATTGAATCTTGTCCCAGAAAGAAGGCGCTTGCCGTCACTTGGAGGTTGGCCTTGGTTTCTTTGGAAGTGAGACCGAAAAGACCGTGGGACGATTTGTCACGCTAATTGTTCCCTGATGTTGTTGAATTATGTTTTTTACTGCTTGGAGTCCAAGCCCGGTTCCACGCAGTTTGGTGGTAAACAATGGTTCGAAGACCTGATCTAGTAGATCTTCTGGTATTCCTGGGCCAGTGTCCTGCACTTTGAATGTCACCATATTGGTCGTTTCATCGAACCGTATTGTTATGGTGCCGGAATTATCCATTGCTTGCATTGCGTTCATTATCAGATTTGTAAATACCGTAGTGATTTTTTCTACATCGCAGAAAATATGTACGTCATAGTATGGTTTGTGGATTCGAACTTGTTCGGGTATGTTCAATTTACTTATTGCAGAATTAAGCGTTTCAAGTAGTGAGCATTTGGTACAGTTTAAGGGCGAGACTTTTACAAAGTTCAGCACTTCATCTAGTTGAAAGGCAAGTCTAGAAGACGCATCGTCTATTGAGCCAAGCAGGTGCATGAGTTCTTCGGAGATTGTCGACGAATGTTTTAGATTTACAAGCTCGACGGTGTTTTTTATTATCGCCAGCGGGTTGCGCATGTCGTGTGCAAGTCTTGCAGACATCTCGCCTATTGCGGAGAACCTCGCAGATTTGAAAAGCTCGGTTTGAAATCTGCTCAGTTCGTTTATTTTTTTTGTCATTTCATCAAGTAGCCAGTCACGTTGCTCTTTTATTTCGGTGAATTTTTCAAGTTTTTTTTCAAGTACTTCTATTTCTTTTTGTTGCGACGCGTATTCTTTGGCGAGTGCTTTTTTTTCATCCTCTAGTTTTTGGATTTTATTCAAATAGGTATCCTCTAACTGTCCTCGTTCGATTCGTAGTGATGGTTTTGGTTCTGCCAAGAGCCAAACATACTGAACGAATTTAGATAATAACAGGCTGTCTGTTCAGATCAGACAGACTTTGTGTATTTGAACTACTATCGGACAAGTCTAGGCCTCTTCCTGCTTCAGCGACCGAGCTTCTTCTGATCTCTGCAGGCGTGAATTCCCGCAGTCCCTGCGGTAATATGTCTGGCCCAATCCTATTTCGGCTTTACATGATCTCAGGTACAGGCCTGTATTGTGGTCACGACCTTCTTCCATTTTGCCTAAGACTTGTCTTAGGGGATGAATCGCCATTAACAATTGGTTAGCTGTGAGGTGTACAGAATTGCTAAATTCTACAATTACAAAAGGATCTGTAATGTCAGAGCGAGTCTTCTCGTCATAGTTTGATAAAAAGCTGCCACAAATACCCGTCCTTATTTGTGGTCAGCTCCATCTGGATTGATTTTGATTCCAAGACAAGTTGTTTTGACTTGCTGTGTGGTCGTACATCGCTTTGGTGAAACTTGCGCAATCCTTCTACCCATTTGCCCACGTCGGAAAACCCACCTGGCGATTCTTCTTGCCAGCAATCGCAGACCAATGTCTCAATTGTTTTGTCAAAGACTGTTTTAACAGAGTCTATTTCTGACATAAATGGATCTGTTTGTAACAACACGATGATGATTTTTGGCTCATCTGGGGAGCCAACCATGTGAATGTTTCCCAGAAATTTGCCATCGGCGTCCTTTAGCTCCGTCGACGTACAATACTTGACAAGTTTTTGTTTTTCATCGCTTGTAAAAAATGCACAATATTTTGCTATGTCCTCAGGCTCTTGCAGACGTATTGGTGATGACATTAGTATTACA
>CAZITM010000008.1:0-28651 GCA_964542205.1 uncultured Candidatus Nitrosotenuis sp. | reverse complement strand
AGTTTTTGTTTTAGCTGTAGATTGTCTTCCAGGTATTGGTTTTTAGTTTCTTGTTTGCCCGTTGCAATGAACAGAAAAGAAGCTACGAGGACAACTCCAACTCCTGCTACTATCGGTAAAATTTTTTTATTTATCATTTTTTGTTGATCTTCTTGCACTACAGATAAGCGTTTCCAAGAAAAAACATCAGATTGAAATTATTTCTAGCTTCGAGTTTTCGGTTATGTTAAATTTGTCAACAAAACCTGACGTCACCTCAAGCACATATTTTGCGCGCTTTTCGTTTCCATTTGTGAATGTGCACGCCATAGTTTCCAAAGCAGATTTACAGGGCTGGGCGTCTCTTTCAATATGCACCACTTTTCCGTTCGCATCAATCCAGATCACATCTAACGCAAATTGCATGTTTAACATCCACATGGGGCGCACACCCTCATCTTCAAAAACAAAAAGCATTCCTTTGTCATATGGTAGTTTTTCCTGAAACATCAAACCCCTCGTATGTAGTGGCTTGGTATCGGCTATCTGTACTTGGAGTGTAACGTCGTCGATTTTTAATATTCCAACAGGAAATTCTGCTTGTTCCAGCTTAACGTCTTTTGGTATCGACAGAATTCCAACTACGCCGATTATTACTGCGGCTATGGCAATCGGTATCAAAACTTGGGCTCTAGTTGCCACAAATTTAGAGACTCATCTGGCCATTAAAAACCAACGCATCATCAGAGGAGGTTGTCTCTAAAGTGCGACATTATCTGCCCATTGGTTTTGGTTGCCTTTCCTACATCATTTAGCGTGGCGCCGTTGTATTTTTTTTCAAGGTATTTTCCTGCCAGTATCATCGGTGCACCGATTGCATTTGAGATGCCAGTCGGTTCTGGAAACCAAAATATGATAAAGCCGATCTTTTGGATCTTCCCGCCTGGATCTGGCGCCTTGCGTAACACCTTCAAAGAGTCACTCGCACCGGCGCCATCGATTTTTGCAATGTCCGAATAAATAGTTTGGCGCCTTTTTATCGAGTTCGACATTTGTTTAATCTTATCGATGCGTTCAAGAAATGCGTCCATTGCCACAACTTTAGCCGAAAATAGTTAAGAATAAAACACAATGATCTGATAGCTACAAGTCAAGATCAAATGACACATGGGCGCCTTAGACTAGAATATAAGGCACGCTTTGGGTATGAAATTAATTTGAAGAAAAAAGGCGAGATAAGGCTAGAATCAATAAAGGCTGCGCACAAATCCGCAAAACCCAAGCTGGCAAGAATTGAGGATTATTTGGAAGTCATTGCAGAGCTTGTTGAGCTGAAGGGATATGCCACAACGCTAGACGTCTCAAGATACATGAATGTGAGTGCTCCAAGTGTGACAAAAATGCTCCAGAGGCTCGACGAAAACGGATACCTGAAATACGAAAAATATCACGGCATAAACCTAACCCAGAAAGGAGCTAATATTGCCGAGGTGATACGTCAAAAACACGGTATACTTTTGGAGTTCTTTGAGATACTCGGAATAGAGCACGAAACTGCGAATCAGGATGTGGAAGGAATAGAGCACCACCTCAACCCAAGAACCATCAAACAGCTAAGAAAGTTCATTACCTATTTGAAAGCAAACCAAAAGCTTCTTGAAGGGTTCAAGAATCCTTGATAAACACTTCAATGTCATTTTTTGAAAAAGCCGTGCGTGCAAGCAATTTTCCCGCATCCGATCGCTTTGATATCTTGATCTTTCCATGCCTTGCTACCCTCACGGTCGTCACATATTGTCCTTTCACATAGACTTCGGCAAGCAATCCGTTGTATTTCTTATTTACCGCAAACAAAAGCGAGTTTTTTGACTCTGAAAAATCAAATTGGATGCCAGATTTGGCGACAGCCGCTGAATAATCCGACTCATAGGTGTCTTTTGGGACAACATCGATGTGGACATGCAGTATCTTTTCAAGATCGTTTATTGTCGAGCCACCTTTTCCGATCAGTGATGGGATTGATTCCTTTTTGACTTTGATTTTAATATTGTTTTCAGACAGGATCTCAATCTCCGGGTTTGGGTCAAATCTGCGCACCGTTTCTCGGATTTTTTCTGCAGCCAGCTTCTGTATGCCTGACTTTGCCTCAACCACTGAAACCGGCACAATTACGTTTTCTTCACCAAACGTGTAGATTTCATATTCTAATGTGCCAGTCTCAAAGTCACGAATCTCAATTACAGGCCTTGCCAAGTCCTGCTCAAACATTCCAGATGGAATCTTTACTTTTAGTTCCAGCCCATACACTTTTGCGATGAGGCCGTCCCTTACAAAGACGACTGTATCAATTACACTTGGGATCATCCCCAGCTCTATTTTGCCAATAAAGCGCTGTATTGCGTCAAGTGGCATGTTTGCATGAACTACGCCAACCATGCCGACTCCAGCAAGTCTGAGGTCTGCAAAGACTCTAAAGTCATCGCGCTGCCTAACTTCGTCAAATATCGTATAGTCAGGCCTTACTAAGAGCAAGATGTCTGCCGAGTTTTCAAACCGCCCCTCAAGCTTTGTGTATTGTGTTATCTCTTTGTTGACCTGCAAGTCTCTTGGCGATTCAAATGTTTTTACAATTTTACCTTGCGAGGCATAAAAATTTGCAAGACTTGATGCAAGTGTGCTTTTTCCAGACCCAGGCGGACCAGATATCAATATGCCTGCGGCCTGTCCTGAAAATCGGCTCATGAGTTTGTCCGATGTCTTGTATTGATCAAGTGACATTTTTGTAATTGGATGGACGATTGTTATTTCGTGTGCCTCCGAGAACGGCGGTCTAGTTATTGCAATTCTGTAATCATCATACTGGACTACAAGCGCACCTGGTTTTGAGATTTCGATTGTTCCTGCGTTTGAGCTCTTTGTGGCTTCGAGTATTTGCGTAGTGATTAGTTCGAGGTATTGCTCGTCAAGCAACCTGTCCTCGATTTTGACCAACTTAAATGAGCCTGGCCTGCCCTTTTTTGCCATGGGTGGATTTTCTTCCTTTAGGTGCACGCTCATAGTAGTTTGATCAAAAAACCTTAGAAACTCTAAAGGCTCGGTTGTTTTTTGCGACCTTTGATAGTTTACCGGTATGCCTTCGACCTCAGCAGTCAGGCCTTGCACATAATCTGCAGTATATAGTATTGCGCCGTTTTGTTTTGCAACGTCTTTGATTATGGCGTCTATTCTTCCGCGGCTTGCAAGTTTGATATCATCGAGGCTTGGCCTCTGGCCCACAAACTGTAGTACGATATTGTTTTGCTTGCAAAGGTTGTTAATTTTTTTTATTTCTTCCAATCCAACAAACCCCTGTTCTCTTCCCTGTGACGCCTGAGCCTGTAGCTCGTCTAAGACTGCCACAGGTATTATCAGATCCAAGTTCTGGAGGCTTTTTGACTCGATTTGTTTTGTGATAGAGCCGCTAATAATCACGCTGGTGTCTGCCACAATTTTTGACATAACTGCAAGGTCGTTTTGGGTCTATTAATCATAACTGGTAATAAATCAAACTTTTCATACTGGTTATGAAAATTGGATGTGTTGTCAATAGAAGAAAAAGACGTCCTGATAATAGATGACAGCCAGGCGATCGGTATTTTGTTAAAAGAGTTTCTAAACAAGCTAGGCCTAAAGAAGGTTCACTACTGCCAAAACGGGGAATCTGGCATCAAGGTCTTTAAGGACATCACCAGTTCTGGTGATGCGCCTTTGGTTTTTTTGGATTACAACCTGCCCGACATGACGGGGTATTCAATAATGACGCAGATGTTAGTGATAAGACCCGATGTCAAAGTTATCATCGCGTCTGCCCGTGACAGAACCGAAGACACCATAAAAGATGTGATTGCCCAAGGCGCATACCAATATCTGCCAAAGCCGATAAGGCTAGAAAAGCTAAAAGAGATAATTGAAACTCTAAAGATGGAAGAGGGACAGATTCCCACCGAAGACACGTCCAAAGCCCTCGAAAAAGTCGTGTCGAGCTCAACGCAAATCAGTCTTTTGAGGATCATGCAATATCTGAACAGACCAGAGTCCGAGGTGCTCCCACTGGTCAATCGCCTGATTTCCGATAAGAAAATCATTCAGATAGATGACGTCAATGAAATAGCATGCCCAAGATGCAGCTCCGTTCGCATTACGCAAACATTTCACTGCCCAAAGTGCAGAAGCACCAACTTTAGACAGGACAAGCTGATAGAGCACTACAAGTGCGGCAACGTTTCTTCGGCATCTTCATACGTAGACGACAAGTGTCCAAAGTGCCGCAAGCCCATCGGGATATTTGGGCTCGATTATCGAGTCCAAGATAACCTGCATACGTGCAATGATTGCGGAGAGGTTTTTTCAGAGATATTGACGAATTATCTGTGTCTAAAGTGCAATGACAAATTTACCTTGGAACACGCCAAGCTTTTGTCAAGCCATGCATATAGTTGGGTAAAGCAGTCATTTTGAAACTAACTCACCTATTAGCTTTAGCACATGCCCAAAATCAAATGGTTTTGAGATAAAGGTAGACGCCCCGGCTTTGAGACATTCATTTATTATATTTTGGTTGTCACTTGCGGTGATCAGTATTACTTTTGCCTGTGGATGTTTCGATATGATTTCTTTTACCACCGCCAAACCGTCTTTTTTTGGCATCGCCAAGTCAAGTAAGAGAACGTCTGGAAGCACCTCAGAAAATTTTTTAATTGCTTCATCCCCATTTGTTGCTTCGGCTACAATCTCATGACCCCCAATCGACAGAATGTCTTGCAGTACCAAACGTATTGCGTCCGAATCGTCCGCAATCATGACTTTGGCCATGTCAACAATCCAAACACATACCTTATAGAAATTTCTATGGCTAAGAAACCTTCGTGATTTTTTCTACTTCAGTCTTTAAGAGCTCAAAATCTGGATTGGCACCATCAAGCGTGTTTTGCATAAATTCGTAGGATTTTTTTACCACAGAGTGAATTCCTCTGACTGAGCTGCCAGCAAGCATGCTCTTTAGAAGGCTGTCAACAAGTGCGGCTACACGTCCTATTTGATCATGACCCATCATTGGTGCAAGTCCCTTTATTTTGTGGATGTGTTTTTCGAGTTGCGCGATGTTTTTAGACACAGCGTTATCGTCAGGACAATTTTGCAATAAAATACTGATTTTTGCAATGTCGTCGCTGATCTCTTTTTTTGCTACGCGTAAGAATTCGTCTGACAACCAGTTACATTATTTAAACGAGCTTTTTATACCCTATCAGACCCATACTAACTAAAAATGAAAATTATCAACAAGACGTATCTCTTGATCGGAGTTTTAATTGCAGTCGCAGTTTTTAATTTGGGGGTGTTGTATAATGCGCAGATCACCTCAACTGCTGAATCGTATTCCATCATACGTGCAGGCGACCTAAAGGCAAAGGTCGAAACGATTGCAAGCTTGGCAACATCGATTGCCGGCGGTAAAGAATCAGATCGTGTTGTTATGAGAGATGAGATTTTGGAGTTTGACAATACCCTTAAGATATTAAAGAGTGGGGGGCCAATCAGAGGGCAAACCATTCTTCCAATACCGGATAAAATCATTTCAGATTATGAAAAGGTCAAAAAGAATTGGGACGAATACAGGTTGGAAGCCTCGAAAATCCAGACAGCGTCCACGCATGACAGCGAAGTCGTAACTGCGTTGAACTATGTCTTGGGGAAAAACTCGGAGCTGATACTTGGCACCAATTCGCTAGTAAGGGATTTAGAGGAACTGGACAGAAACTATAATGAGCACAAATCTATTGCGGTACAGCTGCACGAAATCGCAAAGACGATAGAGCAAAACGCGTTGCTGATTTCGATCGGGCAGGAATCTGACGTAAGAGACGACATACGTAAGGCAAGGCTCTCATTCGACGTGGGAATTAGAACTCTTCTTGGTGCGCCGCTAGACGATCTTGGTCTAGAGAATAAGGCGCAGAGGCTTGCCCCCCTCCCAAGAGCCAACTCGAAGTCTTTGGATGAAGTCGATGCGTTGTGGGAATCGGTAAGGTTGAGAGTAATGGTATTAGAAACAAAATCATTGTACTCCGATGAATTTATTCAGTCATATGCCAACCTAAACATGAAAAGGGAATCACTGATAAATGCTATTGATGATTTTCTTGACAAGTGGAACCGGTTTAGGATTGACAGGAGAGCTGAGGGCGAAATTCTCGTCCAGATAGCAATAGCAGCAAACATTGGAATTTTCTTTGTTGTTTTGCTCATAATTAGAAAGTCCCTCATGCCACTAGACATCATCGCAAAATCACTCTCCCGCGTAAAAGAGGGTATTTATGGTGAAAAAATAGAATACATGGCACAAGACGAGATAGGAGACTTGGCCTCATCCTTTAACACAATGACGGAAACTATTAAATTAAAAGAAGAAGAGTCAAGAAAGACAAGCATTGCAAAAGACGAGTTTCTTGCAATGATCACGCACGAGTTAAAGACGCCCCTTGTTCCAATCCAGGGTTATGCGGACATTTTATTGAGCGGTCACCTTGGAAACCTCACAGACAAACAGCGCGAAAGAATCTCTGTGATAAAGTCAAGTGCGACATCGTTGCTGCAGCTTATTTCAGATTTGCTTGACGTGCAAAAAATCGAGCTTGGTCAGCTCAAAATGAAAAAGACACTTGCCCCCATCCACCCAACAGTTGAAAAGGCCATTCAGATCTTTGAACCACAGATTGACGAATACAAAATAAAAATAGAAAACAAGGTGGATAAAAAAACACTAGTTCCACATGATGCCGACAGAATAGTCCAAGTGTTAACCAATTTAATAAAAAACAGCCTAAAGGCGGTCAAACCACAGACAGGCGTTATCACGATCCAGTCATCTGAGGATCAGGACGAAGTAAAGATCTTTGTCACAGATAACGGCACTGGGATACCGCAGGAAAAACAGGCAAATCTTTTTACTAAATTTTATCAAGTCGATGCGTCACTGACAAGGGAGAAGGGCGGAAGCGGCCTCGGGTTATCCATTTGCAGAGGAATAATAGAAACGCATGGAGGCAGAATTACGCTGGAAAGTGCCCCAGGCGGTGGCACCACAGTTATCTTTTCCTTGCCAAAGCACGACAAGTCTCCAATATCTCCCCACTAGACACGCTCAAAGAAATCACACAAACAATGCGAAAATCCCTCACAATGGCACGGATAACTGGATTTTTTGTACATACGGCATGGACGAGACACAACCAAAAAACACAGAATTTTACAGCGTCTGTACTCAGTATTTTACGGCCCTGCGAAAACAAGGAAAAAAAGATGATGATTTTGAGGACGAATTCTATTATACGATGCCCATAATCTCTGGCAGCAATTAACAATATTAGTGCAACACACAGCAATACAACATGTCGTATGACATTGCGGAAAGGGCAGTCAGGCTTGCCCAGTCATTTGGAGCTTTTTACTGCGATGCCAGATTCGAAACTATCGAGTCACAGTCGCTTGTAGTAGAAAACGGCAGCCTCGAGCATAACACATCAAAATATGAGGAGGGGGTCGGTGTCAGGATTTTGTGCAATGGAGCGTGGGGGTTTTTTTCGACATCAGAACACGACAAACTTGAGCAAGGAATCTCAGACGCCGTTAAATCCGCAAAACATAACTCTGCAGCAAAAAAATCAAAAGTAGTTCTTGCAGAGTCCAAGGCCGTACAAACAAAAACTTCATTTCCAGTAAAAAAAGAACCAACGTTGGAAGAAATTCGCAAGATCGTCTTTGACTGCGATCGGATCATCAGAGACAATCACAAGGTCTTAAAAGACCGAATATCTGCATCCACTGTTAAATGCTCAAAGTATTTTGTTAGTAGTGACGGTGCGAGGATTGAACAAGTCACATCGGATGTTGTTTTGGATCTTACTGCCATTGCACACGGGGCCGGAATAACACAAGCAGTAAACACAACCGAAGGCGGAAGGGGCGGATTAGAGACAATAGACCATATAGACATCTACTCCGTTTCAGCTGAAATATCAAACAAGGCATCAATGCTACTGGACGCGAGGGCTCCAATGGAGGAAAAATCTACAATAATCATGAATCCGGATTTTGTTGCGTTATTAACACATGAGATTTTAGGACACCCTTCTGAGGCAGACAGGGTTTTGGGAAAAGAGATGGCGTGGGCAGGCGGCGCATGGTGGGCAGGCATGCTGGGGCAGAAAATAGGCTCGGATCAGCTCAGTGTAATTGACGATCCCACCATACCTGGAAGCCTCGGTTGGTACGAGTTTGACGATGAGGGCATAAGATCACAGAGAAAACAGATCCTAAAGGAGGGAGTTCTTGTAAACCACATGCACAGCAGAGAAACTGCAAGCATATTCAATGTGGAGCCAAATGCGAGTATGCGTGCGGCCTCGTATTCGTTTATGCCACTGATAAGAATGGCGTGCACGTGCATAGAAAAAGGAGACTGGGATCCCCAAGAGATGATAAAAGACGTAAAGCATGGCTATCTTGTTTCAAACATGAAGGTGCCGTCAATAGACATGAAAAGATACAGTTGGAGCATATCCTGTCAGTACGCAAACAGGATAGAAAATGGCGAAGTAGGGGAACTACTAAGGGATGTCATCGTAGTAGGGATAGCGCCAGAGTTTTTCAGATCAATTGACGCGTGTGGTAAAGATTTTACTGTAAGGCCGATTACAAATTGCGGCAAGGGAGACCCCATGCAACAGATGCGGATGGGAAATGGCGGACCATCAATTCGCGGAGTAGCCACAATAAAGAGCGTGTGAAATGGACAGACTGCAAGAGATTAATGAACAGGTAATAGGTTGCACAAAATGCGATCTGTGCAAGACCAGAACAAACGCAGTACCAGGCAAGGGAAGCAAGAATGCAGTGGTGATGTTTGTCGGCGAGGCACCCGGCAGAATGGAAGACCTTCGAGGCGAGCCGTTTGTTGGAGCGGCCGGAAAAAAACTTAGGTCATTGCTCGAAAAAAACGGGATTTTGCCAGAATCTACATACATCACAAATGTAGTAAAATGCAGGCCGACAAACAACAGGGTTCCAACAGATCTGGAACGCGATTCGTGTAGAGAACACCTTGAAAACGAGATAAATGTAATAAAACCAAAAATAATTTGCGTGCTTGGCAACACGGCAAGCAAGTCCATCCTAGGGCAGGGCGAAATTACAAAAAACCACGGCAAGACGGTATCAAGAGACGGCAGACAGTACTTCCTTACCTTTCATCCAGCGGCCACCTTATACAACCAAGAACTAGGCTCAATTTTAGAACAAGACATTCAAAAACTGGCCAATATTTTGGTCGAGTCACATGAGTAGGCTGGACAGAGATTTTTACGCACAGGACACGGCCATGGTAGCACGTCAATTATTGGGAAAGATGCTTGTGCGTAAAATTGGCAGACATACGGTTTCTGGAATAATTACTGAAACCGAGGCATACAGACATGCAGATGATCCTGCAAGCCATGCATATCGTGGCATCACAGATAGGAACAGGGCAATGTTTGGCCCAGTTGGACATGCATATGTCTACTTTACTTATGGGATGCATTATTGCGTAAATGTGGTTGCAAGAAGCAAAAACTACAGGGCCGGTGCGGTCCTGATCCGCGCCCTAAAACCACACGAGGGGATAGACATCATGCTCAAAAACAGAAAGGTGTATGACGTTCCCAGATTGACAAACGGTCCTGCAAAACTAACTGTTGCCTTGGACATAACAAAGAAACAGTATGGTGAAGATCTTGTGAATTCAAAGTCGCTATTCATTGAAGAAGGACTAAAACTAGATCAGAAGATAGTCACAGGCCCGAGAATAGGGATAAAACAAGCCACCGCCAAGATGTGGAATTTCAGAATTAAAATCTAGTTTTCCCCATCATTGTTTTTTTGTACGGTCCAGGGGGCTATGCGTCCAAGGATTTTTTCCCAATTCAATCTCAAAAGCAAAAAGATTGCCGCGGCCATCATTGCCACAAATATTCCTAGCCCCAAGTATATTGGAGTCGGATCTTTTATGTCCTGCAAGAAAGGCTCCACATAGTTGCCGCCAAAATAATGAGACAGCATCACTATGACATAGCACAGGACTAGTTTGCCTGCCAATGTAGAGATAAAAAACCTAACGGGGTTGTATTTGGCAAGGCCGAGAGGCACGTAAATGAGGTCATCTGGGATTGGTGTTGCCGCAGCCACAAACGCTGCTGCCGCGCCATATCTTTTTACGAGCCTCTCAAATGGCTTCATACGCTTTCTTGTCTTTTCTGTGATTATTCTTCTGCCCTCGTAGCTTATCAGAAATATTATCTGTTTTGCGACAGTAGATGTCACGGCTGCAATCAATGCAAGATAGTGAATGTTGAACTTGTCTCCTGCAGACATTGTTGCAAGCAAAATAAACGACGGCAGCGGAACAAACGGAATAAGCGAACCGAAAAAACTAACCAATGCAAGGCCAAGATAACCGATTTCATTGGCAAATGGAAAAATCGTTGTAAAGTCCACATATGGAAACCTTAACTTGGACTATTAAATTGTCTTGCCGCTAACCACGATATTAAAATAGAATGTTTTCAAGAAGGGACTGATGACGAAAAAAGAGCTCAGCAGCATTTGTTACAGAATTTTATCCATAAGCCCCTTCATCCGATTCGTCGGCATCATCAACAAAGACGGAAAGCTGCTTGCATATCAAAGACGTGTTGGCCTGAAGCCTCTTTTAGATGCAAAGGATACAAAAAATCAGTTCTCTCACATCGCCATAAAAAAAGAACTAGAAAGCAAATTTGACAGGAGGCTAGGCAAGGTGGAGTTTGTATGGGAGGAAAGAAAAAAAGTGCAGACCATTTCATTTGCAATAAAAAAATACAGGGTGTGGATTTCCATCGATAAGAAGGTTATTCGCTCCGAGATGTTAAGAATTATAGATTCATGTCTTCCAATAGTGCGAAGTTATTCATCATAAAGCCAACACAATGTATAGCCAGTATCCGTTTTTATGGTGGGCGGGTCTTTTTTGCACTTGTCCATCACTTGTGGGCACCTGTCGACAAACCTGCAGCCCTGTCTTGGATTAAGGAGGTTTGGCGGGTTGCCAGAGATGTATTTTGGCCTAGAGTTACCTCGCAGCCTAGGAATCGATTGGATTAGTGCCTGCGTGTATGGGTGTTTTGGGCTGCAAAATATTTCTGCGGTATTTCCAAACTCTACCATCCTGCCCCCATACATGACCCCGATTTTCTCACAAATTTCTGACATCATGGTAAGGTCGTGAGAGATGAGCATGAATGAAACGCCTTGCTTTTTTAGAGACTTGAAGAGGCCTATAATTTGCGATTGCACAAGTACGTCCAGTGCAGTAGTCGGTTCGTCGGCGATAACAAGTTTTGGCTTGAACAGAAGAGCCATTGCAATCACAACTCGTTGCTTCATTCCCCCGCTCAGCTCGTGTGGGTATTTTTTTAACACGTCTTCTGTTAGGCCTACCGACTCTAGTGATGTGAGAATTGTCTTTGTGTGATCCCCACCATAACCATGCTGATTAATTATCTCTGAGAATTGTTGCGATATCGTATATACTGGGTCAAGTGAGTTCATTGCGCCTTGGAAAACCATGGAAATTTTTTTCCACCTATACGATTTGTCAAACTCTTCATCTGTAAGATCCAGAATCGATTTGCCTTCAAGGATGATCCTGCCTGTGATTATCTTTCCTCCTACAATCGTCCTCATGAGCGAAAGCCCAAGCGTGCTTTTCCCACATGCGCTTTCGCCAGCTATTCCAATCGACTCGCCCTGCTCCATTGTAAAACTCACGTTTTGCACTGCCTGTACGTGTCCTGCATTCGTGATGTAATGTGTGGCCAGATTCTCCACTTCCAAAAACTTTGCCATGAGATAATCAAATCTTGCAAAAAGATACATTTAACTTTGTTTTATGGCGGAACCAATTTGCTTGCAAGTTCCAATTTGTCTATTTGACGCAAAAAGCAAAGTTCTTCGTCCCCAGTGCGAGGCAGTTCTACAAACAGGCATCGACAGCGTAGTAAACATTGTAAAAGAGCTGCGCCACCTAGACATTACAATAGAGTTTGAGGACGGAAACAGATGAAATTTAAAAAAACCCACAACATAGATGAGATTTCTGACTCTATGCAGGGCCTGTCAGTCACAATAGGCGGCTGGGTAGAAGATCTCAGAAAGCTTGGCAAGCTGACGTTTCTCACAGTGCGAGACGTCACTGGGCTTGCGCAGATAATCGTCAAAGACGACGTGGCACTGCCAGACGACCTAACAAGACAGACAGTAATCATGATAAAAGGCACAGTCCAAGGAACCAAGGCGCGGGATTTTAAATTCGAGATAAAGGCAGATGAAATAGACATCCTGACAAAAGCGGTGCACCCACTGCCAATCGACCCAATAGGCAGACTTGAAAGCAACATCGACAACCGCCTTAATGCAAGGGCACTGGATCTTAGAAACCAGCGAGTCGCCGCGATTTTTAAGATCAGACACCGTGTGCTGATGTCACTTAGAAAAACACTCACAGAAAAAAAATTCATCGAGATAACCACACCAAAAATAATCGGAAGCGCAAGTGAGGGAGGCGCAAACTTGTTTTCGCTAGAGTATTTTGGCAAAAAGGCATACCTTGCCCAGTCGCCGCAGCTATACAAAGAACAAATGACAATAGGCCTTGAGCGCGTTTTTGAGATCGCGTCATTTTACCGCGCAGAAAAATCCCACACCGGCCGCCACCTTTCCGAGTTTACAAGCATCGACATCGAGGCTGCGTTTATGGACTATACCGATGTCATGGATGTTTTAGAGGATCTAATCGTGTCGGTATTCAGAGATGTTGCTGAAAACTGCAAAGACGAGCTGGCCGTTCTTGAAAGAAAGTTAGACATTCCGCAAAAACCATTTACAAAAATCACATATTCCCAAGCACTTGACGAGCTTGCAAAATCAGGAACCAAGATTTCGTTTGGTGATGACTTGCTTGATTCCCACCTAAAAATAATCGGGCAGAACCACCCGGGCTTTTTCTTTTTGGTTGACTGGCCTATGAGCCTAAAGCCTTTTTACATTCATGAAAAAGACGACAACCCCAAGATATCAAGATCATTTGATCTGCAGTACGGACATCTAGAGCTTTCATCTGGAGGCAGAAGACTGCACGATCCTGCAAAACTCAGGCAACGCCTTGCAGAGCAGGGACTAGATCCTGCAAATTTTGAGGTTCACCTAAGAACGTTTGACTGGGGCATGCCGCCGCACTCTGGCTGGGGCATGGGTCTTGATAGGCTAATGACTGTGATTGTAGGAACCGATAATGTGCGCGAGGTGGTGCTATACCCACGGGATCCGGAAAGGCTAAGCCCGTGAACCACTACCGGACAAGTCCCCTTTAGGTCTTCTCACCATAGTTTGATAAAAAGATAAATCCAAAAGAAAAGAATAACACCAGTTGGCAAGCTGTGAATTTTGCAATTCCAAGTTTGGTGACAAAAGATGCTATTTTTGCCAAAAACACGTCTGCACGTCATGCATGATAGATGACAAGACTCGTTGCAAGCGCTGTTTTATTGACAAGAAAAAACTTGGCTGGAAGGCAGTAATCAGGAAAAATAAAATAATTCTTGGGTTCGTCGCCTTTGTGTGGTTTTATGCCGTGTTTCCAGGGCCGCTCATCCCTGGACTACACCAGGGATATTACGTGGTGTTTGTGATTGCCGCAGTTGTATGCATGATACCGCTGGGCCTGATGTTATTTTTCTGGTCAAGAAATCCGCCTGCATCAGACGTCTGATCTATAATGACGAGGCCAGTTGTGCGGTAAATTCCTTTGTTGTCATAGTTCCACCGATATCGCGTGTCTTTGCGCCTTTTTTGACTAGCCCATAAACTGCGTTTTCCAGTGATCTGGCTACTTCAAAACATTTCTTGTCTTTGTGCTTCGAGCCGAGCCATTCTAACATCATTTTTGCCGACAAGATAAACGACGACGGGTTTGCTATTCCCTTTCCCGCAATGTCAAATGCCGCGCCGTGAACCGGCTCGAACAATGCAAACGAGTCTCCGATGTTTGCTGCAGGCGCCATTCCAAGGCCGCCTACCACCTCGGCTGCCTCATCAGAAAGAATGTCACCAAAAAGATTTGTAGTCACTATTACGTCAAACTCTTCCGGCCTTCGGATCAGATTCATGGCGCACGCATCAACATACATCTGCTCGAATTTTACTTGAGGGTACTCCTTTGCGACGCTTGAGCAGACCCTTGCAAACAGGCCGTCGGTTTTCCGCATTACGTTGGATTTGTGGACGCATGTTACCTTCTTCTTTCCGTTTCGCTGCACCGCAGTCTCAAACGCGTATTTTGCTATTTTTTTCGACGCATACTCAGAGATTACCCTAAATGCCACTGCGGCGTTTGATATTTCAAACTCTTGGCCGGTGTAAAGATCCTCTGTGTTTTCGCGCACTATGACTAGATCGATGTTGTCCTTTAGTGCCGGCATGTTCGGGTACGACTTTGCTGGCCGGATGTTTGCGTACAAGTCAAGTGTTCTTCGCAAAACCACGATTACGTCCGCTGCGCTTTCTCCAACAGGTGCCTTTAGGCATGCATCGGATCCTTTGATTGCAGCAATGGTTTCATCTGGGAGTGCCTTTCCATGTCTAGACAGCGTAGAATCTCCCGCCTCCAGTTTTTTTATCTCAAATCCTAGCCCAAGTTTGTCATGAATTGTGTCAAGTATTGTAATGACAGACTCGGCAAGTTCAGGCCCTATACCGTCGCCAGTGATTAGTGAAATTTGGTACATTTCAGAACCGGGCTAGCTGCCAATCTTTTTGTGCTTTAGTGTCTTTTTTAGCATTATTCGGTTAATGCCTTCAATTACCGCCTGAACGCTAGTCGTAACAATGTCTTCGCCGATAGACTTTGCAGACGACATGTTTCCATATGCGTCTTCGACTTTGATTGTCACTTCACATAGAGCGTCAGAACCGCCAGAGATGGAGTCAAGCTTGTACTCTTTTACCCTGATTTTTGCTATCTCTCCAGTTATTTTTTGGATGGCATTTAGTGCCGCGTCCACCGGCCCCACCCCATAGTCGGTTCCAATGTGATCTATTCCGTCGATGTTCAGCTTTACAAATGCATATGGCATAGTACCTATTCCGGTAGAAACCGAAAATCCACTCAGTTGAACTATTCTTTTGATTGCATGTTCGCCAAGTATTTCATTTGCAATCGACAATAGTTCAACGTCCGTTACCTGTTTTCCTTGGTCACCTATTGCCTTTACCTTGTCCAAGATTTGCTTTAGCTGGTCTTCACGTGGTTTTACGCCATATTCTTCAAGCATTGCAGAGACGCCATGGATTCCTGCGTGCTTGCCTACCTGCATCCATCTGGTACGGCCAACAAGCTCCGGGCCGATAGGCTCGTATGTGAGTGGGTTATTTAGTATTCCGTGCGTGTGGATTCCAGATTCGTGCCCAAACGCATTTTCTCCAACTATTGCCTTGTTTGGCTGCACTGCTATTCCGACCAGATTTGAAACAAATTTCGAGGTTTCATACAGTAGTTTTGTGTTTATGCCAGTCTCCCATTTTTCTCCAAACTGCAAGCACTGCAGCGCCATGACAAGCTCCTCAAGCGATGCGTTTCCTGCACGCTCGCCAATTCCATTTATGGTGACATGGGCGCACTGCGCACCAGCCTGGATTCCCGAAATCGCGTTTGCCACCGCCAACCCAAAGTCATTGTGACAGTGCACGCTGACTGGCAGCCTAGTTGCTGCCACCGCATCTCTTGTTATTTCTGCCATGTACTGCGGTGTAGAGTATCCTACGGTGTCCGGAATATCGATTCGATCCGCCTTTGCCTTTGCAACTTCGGAAAAGACGTGTTTTAGGAACTCCCTATCAGTCCTTGTGGCATCCTCTGCTGAAAACTCTACTTGTAGGCCGTGTGCCTTTCCATATTCTACTGCCTCGATCGCCTTTGCGAGTGCTTGGTCTCTGGTCATTTTTAGCTTGTATTGCAAGTGAATGTCAGATGTTGCTATGAAAGTATGGATGTAGTCAAGCCCGCAGTCAATCGCTGCATCTATATCTTTTTTGCTTGTCCTTGCAAGTCCACATATCTCTGCTCGAAGATTTGCCTTTGTAATAAGCTTGATTGCGTGTTGTTCGCCTTCGGATATTACTGGAAAACCAGCCTCTATTGCGTCTACTCCAAGCTCGTCAAGCCTTTTTGCGATGGTGAGTTTTTTTTCTGGCGATAGCGCCACACCAGGGGTTTGTTCTCCATCCCTTAGCGTGGTATCAAATATTCTGACTCTCAATCTCCTCCCCTCTGCAATGCGGCAACTCCCGTCCTTGCAACATCCAGTATTTCGTACGGCATTAGCAATTCCTGCAAGTTGTGTATCTGATCAGGAGTCGCAGTTAGCTCCAGCATTATGGAGTCCTTTCTGGCGTCGTGGATTTTTGCTCCAAATGAGTTTGCGATGTTGTTGATTTCCATGCTGTCCGATGCTTTTGAAATCTTGACTCTAAAAAGTACCAGCTCCCGATATACGGTTTTTTTGTCGTCTAGCCGTTTTACCTCTATTGTGTCAATCATTTTGTCAAGTTGCTTTACAATCTGATCGATTTGGCGCTCGTCGCCTATTGTGGTTATGGTCATTTTTGAGAACTCGGGGTTTTGTGTAACGCCTACCGAGATCGAGTCGATGTTAAAGTTCCTCGATCTAAAGAGGTGCGTTACCTTAAAGAGTATTCCAGGTTTATTTTCCACTAAAATTGAGAGAATTGCCCAAACCAATGTCATCACTATGATGGTAGTATCATGTCCTTAAGCGATGTTCCGGGCGCTACAAATGGTAAGACGTCTTCTTCAGGATCTATTGGGATGTCTATAACTGTCGCAACGTCGCTTTTGAGCCCGGCCTTGATTGCATTTCCAAGCTCTTCTAGACTTCCAACTCGGATTCCTTGTGCACCGTACGATTCTGCGAGCTTGACATAGTCCGGACATTGTTTTTGGTCCACTCCGATCATTCTTCTGTCATAGAACGTTCTTTGCCATTGTGCCACCATACCAAGAGAATAGTTGTTTACTAGAAATACAATTACTGGAAGATTGTCCAATACCGCCGTGGCAAGTGAATTCTCAGTCATGTTAAAGCTTCCATCCCCTGCGATATCTACTACCGGCAAGTCGGGCCTTGCGGCCTTTGCGCCAATTGCCGCCGGGAATCCCCAGCCCATAGTCCCTAGGCCAGTGGAGCTAAAGAAAGTCCCCGGCTGAATAACATCGTAGAATAACGATGCCCACATTTGGTGCTGGCCCACCTCGGTCGTTATGATGGACTGTGCAGGCAATATCTCACGCAACTTTCTCAATATTCTTGCTGCTGAAAGCTCGCCAGGATGGAGTTTTAGGTTCGCCCTCCAGTATTCTTTTACCTCGGTTACGTGTTTTAACCATGTATTTTGTTCTGATTTTTTTAACGCTTGCTGCGCCAATAGTTTTAAGAATATTCTCAGCGATGCTTTGACATCACCTACCACTGCGATGCTTGTGGTTTGGTTTTTTCCGATCTCGGCTGGATCTACATCTAGGTGGATTATTTTGAGGTTTTTTTCAAATTCGTCAAATCTTCCTACCGAGCGGTCTGAGAATCTAGTCCCTATTGCAAGCACACAATCGGCTTCGGTCATTATCTTGTTTGCCTCTGCATGTCCATGCATTCCAATTGGGCCAAGCGACAATGGATGATTTTCTGGGAATGCCCCTTTTCCTTTGAAGGTGGTAACCACGGGTATCATTAGCAATTCTGCAATGGATTGTAGTTCTGCAAAAGCTGCAGAGATTATCACACCACCTCCTGCCAAGATAACAGGCTTACTAGATGAAAGTAGTAACTTGATTGCTTTTTCTATTGCGGCCATGTCCGGGTCGGTCCATGGATGATAGCCACGGATTTTTACATCGTCTGGAAATGGTATGTCTGCCTCGTTTTGCTGTACATCCTTTGGGATATCAATCAGTACTGCACCAGGGCGTCCCGTCTCGGCAATGTAGAATCCCTTCTTTATCATCTCAGGGATTTCTGTCGGCTTGGTTGGCTGAAATGAGTATTTGACGACTGGGTTTGCGATTCCGATTATGTCGCTTTCCTGAAACGCGTCTCGGCCTATCATTGCAGTAGGCACCTGCCCGGTTATGGCAACCATCGGTGCAGAATCTGCCTGCGCAGTAGCAAGTCCAGTAACTATGTTTGTGGCACCAGGCCCAGAAGTGGCAAAACACACACCTGCCTTTCTACTTACACGTCCAAATCCGTCTGCCATGTGGGCAGCAGATTGCTCATGTCTCACTAGTATGTGGCGAATGTTGCTTTTGTACAGCTCGTCGTACATTGGGAGGTTCGCACCACCCGGTAGACCGAAGATCTCCTTGACCCCTTGTTTTTCTAATGCCTTGATTAAAGCCCTAGCGCCCGAAATTTTCTCCATAAATTAATCACCAGAAATGTGCGCTGTATTATAATTTTACAGCGCCAGCTCGACTAGCAGTACTAACAATGGTGTAGTCGAACCGTCTAACATGTTCAATATGACAGATCGGTAGTTGTTGATATAAAGATTTAGGCGTAAGATCAGGCATGCCACGTACCACGTAGCGTGATTCTGCATTGCCAATGTGTTGTCTTGCTCACCGTTTTATTGAATTGTGTTTTTGAAAAAACGTGTAACTAGACGCGCGGTGTGACAGAACCGTATGACATAAGGCTTAAACTCGGAACACCCAATTCAGAGCACATTGTCAGATAGGGAACAGATAATCAAAGTGATTGAGACGTTTTTTGAGATAGGCAAAACAAAAGATCTCACGCCATTAAGAGCAATCCAGCTTGACGATCCAAGTTTTTCAAGCTTTAGCGACGTTCCACCCCATGATCTAAAGGACTTCAAGACAACTATTGCGCTAGAGGAGCTGAGGTTCATAAGCATATCAGACTATGACTATAAGATAAAAAATCCAAAGATCAGTGTCTTTGGTGACGTCGCAGTTGTCGCCTTTGAGCTTACACAGAAGGGAATGCTAGTTGACAACAAGGCGTTTACCGGAGAACACATCATCATTGATGGAAGGGCTACATTCGTTCTGGTGAAAAAGCCCAACTGGAAAATAGTTCATATGCACCTCTCGAAAATTTCTTAGATTTGTAAAATTTATTGCGTTTTTGCTTGGGCCGCTGCCGGCGTGGGTTGTTTTTGTGGTTCTGGCTTTTTTTGTGGTGGTTTTTGTTGCTGTGGTTTTTGTGCTGGTGGTTTTTGTTGCTTTTTTTGTGGCGATTTTTGCCCTGCCGGTTTTTGTTGTTGTGGTTTTTGGACTTGTGGCCTGTTTTGGTTCTGTGGCCTGTTTTGGTTCTGTGGCCTGTTTTGGTTCTGTGGCCTGTTTTGTTGCAGTCCTTTTTGGTTTTGAGATACGAAATTGCCTGAAGGCTTCTGGTTGTTGTTATCTCTTGTTGGGTATTCCTTGCAGAGTTTTTTGAACATGTCATATGCCTGGTCTAGGTTATAGTTAGAGTGGATTATCGCCCTGACTGCGCGGATCATTGGAATTGGATATTGTGACTGCCAAATGTTTCTACCCATGTCTACTCCAGCGGCGCCGGCCCTGATCGAGTTGTATGTAAGTGCTAGTGCGTCGCGTTCTGGAATTTTTGGTCCTCCGGCAACAATTACAGGGACTGGGCAGCTGCTTACGACTTTGTCAAAGTTTTCACAATAATAGGTCTTTACCATGTGCGCCCCAAACTCGGCTGCAATTCGACACGATAGTGACAGATATCTTGCGTCGCGTTTTTCAAGTTCTTTGCCAACTGCAGTTACCGCCAAAACAGGAAGTCCATATTCTTCTGCCTCGTTGACAAGACTTCCAAGGCTCACCAATGAGTTGTGCTCGTATTTTGCTCCTACGAAAATCGACATTGCCAGTGCGGATGCGTTTATCCTAATCGCGTCTTTGACGCTTGTCGTGATTTTTTCATTTGAGAGGTCTTCTCCTATTATGCTAGAGCCGCCTGAAACCCTAAGAACTATTGGAACTGGAAATGTTGCGTCAACGGAGGTTCGGACAATACCTCTTGTAACCATAAGCGAGTCGCAATATTTGAGCAGTGGTGCGATCGTTTTTTTTGGAACCTCTAGCTTTTCAGTAGGTCCAAGAAAGTAACCGTGATCTACCGCAAGCATCACGCCTCGGCCGTTGTTTGGCTTGAGAATGCTTGCGATTCTGTTTTTGAGTCCCCAGTCCATGTGAAGTTTGGAAAATCCGACCCTTCTTAATCTTTTCTAGCCCCGAATTATTATCTTCATTGCGTTTTGGCCTGTGTGCGCGTGTTCAAAGGCCTTTTGTGAGTCATCAAGGGCATACTTGTGCGTGATCAGTTTTTTGACATCGATTTTGCCAGATGAAATAAGTTCAAGTGCATTCTTTGTGTCTTTGTCAGATGCCGCATAGCTTGGGACTAACGTCAGTTCCTTTGAGTATACTACACTCATATCGATTTCCATAGTGTCCCCCTTTGAAGGCACGCCAAAAAGTACTATTGCCCCGCCTTTTCTTGTTACAGATATAGCGTCCGAGACTGCTTTTAGGCTGCCAGTGGCCACAATAGAGACATCCACTCCTAGGCCTTGCGTCTCAGTTAGAACTTTTTCCACAGATTGTTGGTTTGATTTTAGTGGAACTGCGCCAAAATTCTTTGCAAAGTCAAGACGAAAGTCATTTACGTCAAAGCAAAAAACTCTAGAAAACTCATTTGCATTTGCAAGCATGACGTGCATTATCCCGGTAGGGCCTGCACCAAAAATGGCGGCCCTGTCGCCGCTTGCATGGGAGAATTTTGACCAGGCTCTGACACAGCATGCAAGAGGCTCTATCATTGCGGCCTCATCAAACGACATCGAGTCTGGAATTTTTAGAACTCCACCATGAGTTACGTTCCATTGCGGCACAATGTATTTTTCTGAAAGGCCGCATGGGGAAAGATTCGTCTCGTAGTATTTTGGGCACATTGTTTCGTTTCCATGTTTACAATAATGACACGCATAGCATGGGACGTGGTGATGAGTAAAGACGCGGTCGCCTTCTTTGAATTCCAAAACCCCGGCTCCTACTTTCAGCACAACGCCGGCAGGCTCGTGTCCCAGCCGCATTGATGGTTGGCCGTATTTTCCAAACACTTTTTCAACATCGGAGCCACAAATTCCGCACGACTTCATTCTGACCAGAAGCTCGCCAGTGGCAGGACTTGGCTCGTTGGCATCACGTATTTCCACATTAGCTGGACACTTCACAAAAGCCGCCTTCATTTACACAGGGTCTACCAGATCCAGAATATAAGTACATTAATTGAGTTTGAAAATTAGCTTGAGATTTTGGGCTCTAACCAGTTATACGCTATACACCCAAGATTGTCTTGAGCATTTTTCGGTAGTCGACTTCTTTTTTTTCACTGCCAACAGATGGAAGTGAGAACACAAGCGGTTTTGATTTGGTGGCACGCAGTTTTGTCAGCTCTGTGTTGATTGGTGCTGAAATGTCTTCGCTGATAAGCACAAGTCCCACATCTGGGTCATCTGCGAGTTTTTTTATCTCAGAAAATGCGTTTTGCGGGCTGTCGACGACAACACCTTGGACTCCTGCGAGCTGAAAGCTTGTTACGAAAATTCTGCTACCGACAGTTACGATCTTCACAGTTTGGCGTCTTTTCTTGTGCCAATTTAACCGTTTTTGAAGCCTAGAAACATTGATTTAACATATCATACACCACAGATGCAATGTCTGAAATCGATGTGCAAAAATCAGTCTACCTTTTTGTACACGGTAGAATGGATCTGATGCAAAAATCAATAGACGCGCTGACTGCCAAAGGATTCTCAAAGGACAAGATAATTTCTGCACTGCCAAACAAGGTAGGCCAAGTTGGCGATTATATGGCAATGCTTTGGATGCCCCCGAATCCGGATCACATCAAGATCCAAAAAATAACCAAAATAGAACCGGCAGAGCCTCAGGGCATGATAGGACTGTGGAAGGGTGTCTCAAAAGAGGATTTGTTCACAGTGCCGCTGTGATCACCAGATTTGAAGTCATACCGCTGGTTTTGTCCGTGCTAAAAGTTATAAAGAATGAGAGAAAACTCCAGCTTGATGACATTCAAACTTGTGTGTAGTGATTATGGTTTTGAGTGCGGTTTTGTGCTAGAGGGAAACAAGAGCATCTCAATGATAAAAAAACTCCGAGACCACTTTGAGCGCGAGCACGGCATTGATTATTCTGTCGATGCCATAATTCAGATGCTCATCAACAAGGGACACACCCGCGATTCCATACGAAACGAATAATCTACAGCTCCAAGACCAGGCTTTTTACAAAGTCGGAATATTCGTCATCTGAAAATCTCACTACCTCGACGTTTCCTTGTTTTTGTGCAATTTTAACAGACTGCAAATGATAGCAAGACTTTGTTTTGCTAAAATAATACCCCTCGCAGGAGCAAAAGTCAAGTTCTGGCGCAAGCCAGTACTCTTTTCCCATGCCAACCACCGTCCAGATCTGCCTCTGGCTCGGCTCAAAGATGTGAAGTTTTGCTCTTTTTTCGGAAAGTATAACTGATGATTTTTCTTTTTTTGGCACAAGGATTTAATGGAAAATCTATCGTATATCTTTGGTGATAGTCACAAGGATTATTCCAAGAGAGCCCGCGCTGCTACTGGATGGGAAAAAACGCCACCTCGTAGTAACTGATCTGCACATAGGCTTTGAGAGCAGCTTGACTGAGAACAAGATCTTTGTTGGGAAAAACACAACGCTCAATGAGTCAGTGGAGAGAATCTCTTCGATCATAGACTCGCAAAACCCACACTGTGTAGTACTGCTTGGCGACATTAAATCCGGAATAAGTAGAATTTTGAAGAACGAGTGGGACGAGATCCCACAGTTTTTGAAAAAAGTCTCAGAAAAAACCGAAGTCATTCTGGTTCCCGGGAATCACGACGCAAACATCTCGCGTCTTGTGCCGGCAGGCATTACTATAACTAGTTCGATGGGAATGGTTTTAGAAAATGTGTTATTGACACATGGCCATGCGATGCCTTCTGAGAATTTTTCCCATGTTGATAAAATTGTGATGGGCCATGTACACCCAGTATTTTTTGACGAAGACTCGATTCTAAACGGGCAAAGGGTATGGGTTTCCATTAAAACAAAAAAGGAAAATATTTTCCCGTCAGAATCCGGCGAGCTCGAGATAACGATAGTTCCTTCATTTAATCGATATTTTTATGCAACAAAAAAGAAACAGTATAAAAAATCCATTTCTCCAATCATTGAAAAAGTGAAAAATTCTTCAACTGCAAGAATTGCCACGCTTGATGGTACAATAATCGGTGACGAGTCAATTTTATCAAATGTGTTATGACGGATGCTAGTTGCCCAAATCGGGAAATTATACTCGTCGCTCAGTTAAGCCACTGAGAGACTCATCTACAAGTTCTTGGCTTTAGATTGGGTCGTACGGCTCCAAGGGCTTTTTTGTAGTTTCGTTGTTGTGCAGCCACTCAAGTGTTTTGATGAAGGACTCTGCGAGCTCCGTCGTTGTCAGAACTGGAATTCCAAGCTCGGTCGCCTTTCTTCGTATTTGGTATTCATCATATAGCATCCCTACATATTTTTCCAGCGTAGACGTGGATGGAATATTCACAATAAAGTTGATTTTGCGCTCATATAGCAAGTCTGCGATGTTTGGTTTTCTCTGCGGCTCTGAAATTTTGTGGACTATCTGCACATTTGCAATGTTTTTCTTTGAGAGAAATTCCGCAGTGTGCTCAGTTGCCATGATTTTAAATCCAAGATTTTTTAGCATCGCCATTGTTTGACGTAGTTTTTCCTTGTTTTCGGCGCCGCCTATTGTCACTAGTGCAGTTCCTTCTTTTGGCAGGTTGTAGCCTACTGAGATCAGCCCCTTTGAGAGCGCATCGTAAAAGCTGTCACCAAAGCACGCCGCTTCACCGGTAGATTGCATCTCGACGCCAAGTACAATGTCTGCCCCATCAAGCTGCATAAAGGAAAACTGTGGCACCTTGATTCCATAAGTATGTGTTTTTTTCCACTTGTCAGCTGGAATTTTTGGTAGCTCCTGTCCAAGCACTGCTCGCGAGGCCAGGCTTATTAGATTTGTCTTGATCAGTTTTGACACGAAAGGCATCGAGCGCGATGCGCGGATGTTTAGTTCTATAACATAGACCTGATCATCATATATAAGGAACTGCAGGTTGAACGGGCCTTTGATGTTAAAGGATCTGGCTATCTTGTTTGCATAGTCAGTTATTGTCTCGACGTGTTTGTTTGACAGCCTCCATGGCGGAATGACCATCATCGCATCCCCAGAGTGCACCCCTGCCGCATCAATGTGCTCCACTATTGCCCCGATCATGACGTTTTTTCCGTCGCACACGCCATCGACGTCGACTTCGAGTGCATTTAGCATGAACTTTGTGATCACCACAGGATGATCCGGCGAAAGCGTGGTCGCCTCGCCAACGTACTTTGTGAGCTCTTCTTGCGACCATACGACCTTCATTGCTGCTCCGCTTAGAACGTACGATGGCCTAACAAGCACTGGATAGCCGACGCTCGTGGCAAAGGACTTGGCCTCAACAAAGTTTGAAAACGCCTGCCATGGCGGCTGTTTTATGTGTAGCTCGTCAAGAACTCTGCTGAACTTTGAGCGATCCTCTGCCGTGTCCACATCTTCGGCCGAAGTGCCGAGTAGCTTGAGGCCTGCCTTTGCAAGCTTTGGCGTAAGATTGTTTGCAGTCTGTCCGCCAACAGATGTAACTATTCCCTTTGGATCCTCAAAGTCCGCAATGTCCAAAATTCTCTCAAGTGTCAGTTCCTCAAAGTAAAGCCTGCTGCAGATATCATAATCAGTAGAGACTGTTTCCGGGTTGCAATTGACAACAACGACGTTACGCTCACCGTTTTCCTGCAGGCCCCATACCATGTTTACCGTCCCCCAGTCAAACTCGACGCTACTCCCTATCCTGTATGGCCCCGCGCCTAGTACTATGACCCCTTTTTGATCAGATGACACTGCGATGTCGTTTTCTGTTCCCCCGTAGGTAACGTAAAGGTAGTTTGTTTTTGCAGGCCATTCCGCTGCAAGTGTATCTATTTGTTTTACCACGGGCAAAACTCCCAAGTCTTTTCGTGTTTTTCGGATCTCAAGTTCGTCTTTTTGCTTTGCCATGCCTATCTGCCTATCGGAGAATCCCAATTGTTTGGCCTTTCTTAGCAATTGTGCATCTAGCGGTTTTTCCTTTAGCGATTGCTCCATTTCTACAATGTTTTTTATTTTTTCAATGAACCATGGATCTATTGCAGAAAGTTTTTGGATTTTTTCAACCGGCATTCCCTTTTTGAGCGCAGCTGCGACATAATACAAAATGTGGTCGTTTGGATTCAGGAGATGGTTTTCAATGTCTTCGACGTCGTATGTGCTTCCGTTTGCTTTGTTCAGAACTAGGCCGTCATTTCCGATATCTAACATTCGTATCGCTTTTTGAAGGGACTCTTCAAAGGTTCTTCCAATAGCCATTACCTCGCCTACTGACTTCATTGTCGGGCCCAGCTTGCGATTTGCGAGTCCAAATTTTGCAAAGTCCCACCTTGGGTGTTTGCAGACGATATAATCAAGCGACGGCTCAAAGCAGGCAGTGGTAGTTTTTGTAATAGAGTTGACGAGTTCTGGTAGAGTATGGCCAAGGCCTATTTTTGCCGACATGTATGCAAGCGGATAGCCGGTTGCCTTGCTTGCAAGCGCAGACGATCTTGAAAGCCTGGGGTTTATCTCGATTGCCACATATTTGTCGGATTCTGGATCTAGCGCAAACTGGATGTTGCACTCGCCTACGATTCCGACATGTTTTGTTCCGCGAAGTGCCGCAGAACGAAGCATATGATATTCCCGGTTGTCAATTGTCTGGGATGGTGCGACAACTATGTTGTCACCGGTGTGGACACGCATTGAAAGGATGTTTTCCATGTTGCAGACGATCACGTTGTTTCCATCATAATCCTGCATCACCTCATACTCTATTTGCTTCCAGTGGCCGATGTACTCCTCAATTAGAACTTGGTGCACAAGGCTGGCGTTGAGGCCACGCTCCACTATTTCGTGCAGCTCGATTTCGTTGTATGCAACTCCGCCTCCCTTTCCCCCAAGGGTGTAGGCCACACGAATTATTACCGGATAACCTAGATCTTTGGCTACTTTTTTTGCGTCCTCAAAGGAGTTTACTGTCTTGCTTTTTAGAATCGGAACGCCGCATTCTGCCATCGAGTCCTTGAATAGCTGCCTATCTTCGGTCTTTTTGATCCCCGAGATCTGTGTGCCAAGAACGCGTATCCCGTATTTTTCCAAAACCCCAAACTCTGCAAGCTTTACACCACAGTTTAGAGCAGTCTGCCCCCCATATCCAAGCATTATGCCGTCGGGCCTCTCAGATTCTATAATAGATGTGACATACTCTGGCGTAACTGGCAACAGGTACACCTTGTCGGCAAATCTGGTATCGGTCTGAATAGTAGCTACGTTTGGATTTATCAGCACGCTTTTGAAGCCGTCTTCTTTTATTGCCTTGAGACACTGGCTACCGGAGTAGTCGAATTAGCGGTCGTTTTTGCGACTTTCGCCTGCTTCTCCGATTTTCAGTGCCCCACTTCCAAGCAATAGAATTTTCTTCAGACTTTCATTTCGAATTAGAATCTCCCTCCTTTATCAAATTGTCAAGCTCCTCAAAGACATATTTGCAATCATATGGCCCCGGCGAAGCTTCTGGATGGAACTGGACTGCGATGATCTTTTTGTTTTTGTGTTTTATTCCCTCTACAGTATTATCGTCTGTGTTTGTAAACCATAAATCAAAACCCGTGTTCTTCAGCGAGTTTGGATCTATGCAGTAGCCGTGGTTCTGACTTGTGACGTATACTTGGTTGTTTTGCAAGTTAAGGCACGATTTGTTTTGTCCCCGGTGCCCATACTTTAGCTTGTATGTGGTGGCGCCCCCAGCTAAACCAAGAATTTGCGCTCCAAGGCAGATTCCAAGTGTAGGTATGTTTTTTTCGATCAGAGCCTTTGCAGTTTGTATTGTCTGCGGGCATTTCTCCGGATCACCCGGTCCATTGCTTAGTACGACCCCTTTTGGCTTGTATGACAGAACTTGATCAATTGATGCATTCCATGGGAGTTTTATCACCTTGTATCCAAGGTCGCGGACGTTTCGCAGAATTGCGTTTTTTACCCCCGTGTCTATCACCACCACACAATCTTGCTCGGTTCCATACACCTGCGGCTGTTTTGTGGAGACCTGTTCTGCAAACTCGTCTGAGGTGTAGGGTTTTGCCTCGGCCAGTTGTTTTTTTATTTTATCAATGTCTATTGGCGAATCTGAAACTGCTAGTGCTGCCATCATTACGCCGCTTGTCCTGAGCTTTTTTGTCAGTGCACGCGTGTCGATATCAGAGATTCCAGGCACCTTTTCGTCGTACAGCCATTCGTCAAGCGTCATAGCAAGATTCCAGTGGCTTGCCGTTTCAGACAATTCGTGAACCACCAGCCCCCGTGCCTGAATTCGGTCTGATTCAAAGTATTTTGATATCCCCGATACGTCTTTTTCCTTTGGATCCGGCACGCCGTAGTTGCCAATCAGCGGATAGGTAAGGGTGAGGATTTGACCAGCATAGGATGGGTCAGTCAGCGTTTCTGTATATCCCACCATACCAGTATTGAACACGAGTTCGCCAAAAACGGTCGTAGAATATCCAAAGCCTTTGCCATCCAAGACCGTACCGTCAGCTAAAATTAGCTTTCCGTGTTTGTTTGCGTGCTGGGCTTTTTTTATCGAAATTGTGACCCTCGAAAAGTGGATTTGGAAGCTGATTTAAGTTTTGTTGTTCTGATCGCAGCTAGAGTTTAGAGAGCCTTGAACTGCTCGCTCCACTTGTAGTAAGCTCTTATCATATCCATTGTAACGCTTGGCTTTCTTCTTAGCATTATCTCCTTAAAATCGGCCATCGACAGGTCACGAGGCTGCGGCGCTGCTTCGCCTGCCACTGGCTCGTGATAGTCAGGGCTGTTAAACAGATCGTTTACCACCTTTAGTTGCGCTCCTTGGCAGACATCCTTTATGTCGCTTGCCGAATAACCGTCGAAGATCTTTGCAAGCTCACTTGGCTTTATTTTGTCATCCTTTTTGAGTGGATGAGTATAAAGCTCAAAGAGTTTTTCTCTTGCTTCAAGAGTAGGCAATGGGACATAGACTCGTTTTTGGAATCTCCGCAAAAACGGCATGTCAAGGCTCCAAGGCTTGTTTGTAGCGCCGACAACATACATCTTGAGGGATTTTCCTTTGCCACCGATTCCGTCCATTTCCGTAAGGAATTGGTTCCTGGTTCTCACCTCACCTCCGACTTCGGAATTTCTGTTTCCTAAAAGTGAATCAATTTCAT
>CAZITM010000007.1:23066-35623 GCA_964542205.1 uncultured Candidatus Nitrosotenuis sp. | reverse complement strand
AATTTGCCGACATTATTACACAACAGCCATACCCCGCCATTTATCAGAAACCTGTTTTATGAGTTGCTTGACATCTTATCAAAAGTAGAATCAGAAAAAGACTTTGAAGACGCAAAAAAGCAGATCAGCGAAAAAATTGCTACTGTTGCTACAAAAGTAAAAGAAAAAAAGATTCCGATATCGGACCTTGCGTTCAATGTGATGATTAGCAAGGCGCCATCAGAATACGACAAGACCGTACCCCAGCACATTAGAGCAGCCAAGCTTTTGGAGCAGCACCGCGAAATAAAGCGAGGCGACATCATATCATACGTCAAAATACTCAATAAACCAGGCGTAAAGCCAGTCGAGATGGCGCGTCCAGACGAAATCGACTCTGCAAAATACATGGAATTCATGGAGTCGACACTAGACCAGATAACGTCGTCTATGGACCTTGATTTCGACTCGATAATAGGCAAGCCAAAACAGACCGGATTGGATCAGTTTTTCTGGAACTAGATTATCTGCTAGTCGACGGCGTGTTTTTCAATTTAATCAAATCCGACACGAAATATCTTGTTAAATATAGATTGGTGTTGTAATCTGTGAACAGCATCCGACTTAACAGCCTGCCTAACTAACCTCTGGTAATGAATACAAATATCAACAACTCACGACTTCGTTCACGAAAAGGTGTAGCACCAATCATCGCTACTCTGTTGCTGGTGGCAATAGCCGTAGTTGGTGGCGCAATCATCTTTGCATACTCGCAGAACTTCTTTAGCTCCTCACAGGTAAGCGGCAAGCCGACCATTGAGGCAGTCAAGATTCCTGGCTACGATGCAAGACCCGTACAAATACTGAATAACCAAAACGGCATTCCATTTGGGCCAAACTCTGGCGGTGACGGTGACGTCAACATGGAGCAAGGTGAAAACATTGCAGTATACATCAAAAACGATAGTGTACAGGCAATCACCATCAGTGAAGCCAGACTTGGAGGCATAGTATACAACTACACAAGGCCAGCAACACTTGATGCACTGACTACAGGACAATACACAGTAGCGGGCGTCCCAGGTGGCTCAGGCACAGATTTGATTTCAACAGGACAGGTTGCAGAAATCCAGCCGGGTCAGTCAGTAAGTCTTGTAATGTCACTGAGTGAATCCATGAGAGCAGGACGAGATGCACAATTCAAAATGACTACTAACAACGGCGCAGTCTTTGTTGGTACAGTTGTTATCGGACAGCAGAGCGGTTAATCCCCTCTTTTTTCTTTTTATGGTGGCAAAGACAATGAAAAAATTTTTGCCAAGAATTCTCTTCATATTCTTTTCAGTATTCATGCTGATCTCTGGAAATGCGGCCATTGTTTTGGCTCAGACATATGATACATCGAATCTGACCTTGGAAGTAAAAGTATCCCCTACAAACATACTTGCCACAAGTGGTCAGCACAGTGTTGGCTACGTTGGACTTGTGAATAATTATGGAAACCTGATGAAACTAAAAGACGATACTATAATACATTTGGAATCCTCTGACCCCACCATCGCGTCTGTTCCCTCGGAGGTGACTATAGCAAAAAACACTGAATATGCTGTATTTGATATTCTCACCAATAACAAAGCCGGCTCTGCCAAGATTTTTGCCTCATTTGAGGACAAAAACGACTTTGATACCATAGTTGTGGGTGACAGTTACACATACTCGCAAAATGATCTGAGCCTTGTGATAAACCTGCCAACATTTGAAATGAATGTTAACTCGGAAATGCCGTTTTCACTGTATTTGCAGAACTCTGATGGCGAGATTACCCAGGCACCATTTGATATTCCAATCCGAGTTGATTTTGAAGAAGAACTAGTACACGTCGATACCAACGAGCTTACGATTAGCAAGGGAAACAGCTATGTCTGGAGCACAATAAAATCAAAGGACAAGATAGGAAATGCATTTCTCAGAGCGACTGCAGACAAGCTCAGCTTCGACGAAGCAAAAGAAATCCGAATTTCTTCGTCACTACCCTCCTCACTCAAAGTAGACATCTTTCCAGAAAAAGTCCCAGCGACTCTCAAACGAGAAGTGGACGTCATAGTCAGCCTGTTAGACTCCGACGGCCTGCCTACGTTCGCTCAGAGTGATATCAAACTTCAGTTTTTTGCCGACGACGACTCGATTGGAAATCAAATCGACAAATCAATTAAAGAGCTGCAACTTGATGGGGTGATAAAAAAAGGCGAGTTCAGCTATCATCTAAAGCAAGATCTCGACCTTACGAAAATTGATCAAAAGATTACCATAGGTGCAACAACCAAGGGGCTGGGTGTTGCGAGTGATAGTTTTACCACCGTTGAGCCGATGACCACAAGTAATCCAAAGGCAGAAAACAAGACTATGATCATATATGCACTAGACAAGATACCGACCAAATCAAAAACAATTGCAGTATACCAGATAGGGGCTCTGATTGATGACGAAACCGACGAGACCACCACCACAGAAGAAACAGAAGACGAAGAATTGGATCCTGAGGAGTTCATGGACAAGTTTCACCCTCTCATAATAAACGAAAATTATGTTTCTGACGGAGCCGGAAAGAAAATCAATCTGATTTCAAGCAGTGATCTGCTCTTAAAAATTGGTAAGACCGGGGGGATTGATGCGACCTCATCACATGGTACCGCTACTATAGAAACAGGACAAGAAACAGGACAGGTGGTTCTGTCATCTACAATAAAAGGAATTGGATCCGCGTCTACTCTCACCGAAGTGATAAATACACTAAAACAAGAAAAGACGATGATCTTTTCACCCACTGGCGATAATTCAATTCTGTTTGACAAGGCAGGCCGTTTTGATTTATTCCTTATATCGCTCGATACAAAAGACAGGCCAACAATAGTTGAAAACCCAATAAGGTATCTGATCACTCCAATAAACGAAATACTTACCATCGAAAAAGATAGGACATTTTCACACGTTGCATTCCAAGGAAATGCCATCCGGGCAGAAAACCAAGAATCGATTACAATCAACGCCATCCCGATAGGAGAGTCAGCTGATGCACGGCTGGAGGCTACAAATACTTATGAGAAAAAACCTACGGCGAAACTAGATCTAAGCATTCCGTTTGGGATTCTGAACACTAACGGCAACGAATACATTGGAACAGTCCAGATGACTGACTTTAATGGCAACCCGATAGCTGCCTTTGATGATCAACGGGTAAAGTTCACACCGTCCGAGTTAGGACTTGTTGATATCCCAGACTATGTGATCATCCCTAAAGGAGAGTCATCGGCAAACTTTGTGGTAAAGACAAAAGACAATAACGGCCAGTTTGCTTTGACTGCAAACGCAAATGGAATTGTGGGCGATGTCGCAGAAATTGAAACCAAATCGGTTGTCACCAAGCTGAAAATAAGTATTGGCAGCGTTGTCGAACCAATTCCAGTTGACCAGCAGACCGAGCTAAAAATCTACATAGATGACGAACATGCAAACGCGATGAGCGGTGTAACTGTCAAAGTGATCTCAGACGACGCGTCTGTGACTCCAAATACCGTAACTACGAGTGCCGATGGCAGCGCTACAATACAATTCAATCCAAAACAATCGCCAAAAACATCCCTCCAAATACTGGCATACGCACAAGGCTTTGATGAGGAGCAAAAAACATTTGACTTTACTGTAGCGACAACAACTGATGATGTCAAAAACGAAATCCCACAGTGGATAATCTATACCGGAGTTGGCGCCGTTGCTGCTATTGTTGCAGGAATGGTTTTCGTCCTGCGAAAACCCAAATTGCAACTCGAAGACGATGAAGAGCTAGAATAGAAATTATTTCTGTAAATGCGTGATAATGCACGTAATCTGATTGTTTTATATAGTATGAGAATTTTGTTGCAATCGTGACATTGCCTAGGTTTTCCAGCAAGGCTTTCCTTGCCCCGATGGCAGGAGTAAGCGATGCTGCACTGCGTCTTTTATGCAAAGAAATGGGCGCCGGCCTGGTAGCGACAGAACTCACTAGCATGCACGCAATAATTGCCCAAGAAAAACAATTCCAATCCCAAAGTCAACAGATCGGAGAATTCATCGAGTTTTCACAAAAAGAACGGCCGATTGCGGTTCAGCTGTTTGGCTCTGATCTGGCGTCGCTACAAAAAGCAGCAAAAATAGTAGAGCCGTTTTTTGACATAATTGATTACAACATGGGCTGTCCAGCACCGCACATTACGCAACAAATGGCGGGCGGGGCATTACTACAAAACGAAGACCTGACAAGGAAGATATTTCGGACACTGGTATCTAGCGTACAAAAACCCGTAACCATAAAAATTCGCGCCGGCGTCGGAAACCAGTTGATATTCAAAAACATAGCCAAGATAGCACAAAAAGAAGGAATCCAGATGATAACAATGCATGCCAGAACCGTAAAGCAGGGGTATTCGGGCAGCTCAAACTGGAACCTGATACGGGAACTAAAGCAAACAGTAGACATAGCCGTGGTTGGAAACGGTGACATTACTACGCCTGAGCACGCAAAACAGATGATGGAGCAGACCGGCTGTGACTATGTGATGATTGGCAGAGGGGCCATGGGAAACCCCCTTCTGTTCAAGCAAATAAACGACTATCTAAATGCCGGCACATATCAAAGATATACGGCAAAACACAGACTCGATGTCTTTTGTAAATATTTGGAATATGCTATAAACTACAAAATCAAATTTACAAACATCAAACAACAAGCGATGCGGTTTACAAAGGGCTTAGTTGGTAGCTCAAAACTTCGCCCACAAATAATGATTGCAAATACAATCGACGAGATAAGGGCCACAATGATTAAAGCACTCTGAACGGGAAATGATTCCACATTATCTATAAATAATAACCAAATAACGCCTACTTATGCCAGTTGATCCTGTTTGTGGAATTGAAATGGAAGAAAGTCTGGCAGTGACATTTGACTACGATAACAAGAAATACTTTTTTTGCTGCAACGGCTGCAGACGAATCTTCAAAAAAAAGCCAAAAAAGTGGGCAAAAAATAGCTAGAGTGGAAATCTACCACACATTCTACAAAACCTAGAATCTGGCTCAATTACATGATGACAGTCAGGACACTTTGTTCCGGGCTTGTCAGAAATTTTGTGCTCAAAATGCCTTCGATACACCTCATAGTAGTGCAGCGATTCTTTTGTTCTAATGGTGATGTTATCTTTTTCTTTTATAGTTTTGATTTTTTCTATAAAAATAGAATCCGGAATCATGCGCTCAAAGAACTCGATGAGCCCGCTCGTTCCGGCCCCTTCCTGCATCGGGGATTTTTGTCTCCATGCGATGGATCTTGGGATCTTGTCTTCGAACGCTTTTCTTAGGATCCACTTGCCGTATTTTTTGCCTGCCTCCTCTCTCACTTTTAGATCTGACGGGATCGTCTGGGCAAACTCTGACACCTTTTTGTCACAAAACGGAGATTCTACTTTGATCCCAAGCGATCTACCTATATCTTGTGACGGAAAGTGCATTATTCTGCCAATTCTCCTGAGGTCTGACTCGAGCTCATCTGTTGGCTTGTTTAACAAGAAGTTATACCCAGCAAAAATCTCATCTGCCCCATCGCCTGTTATGATTTTATCAAATCCGGCCTTTTTTATCTCTGCCATGGCAAGATACGGCACAACGCTGTTTCTTATCTCAATGTCATTAAAGTTCTTTAGAATCTTTATCGTTTCCTCTATTCCGGTATGAATCACGTCTATGTCACACAATTTGATCGACAGTGGCAGATCAAATCTCTGTGCGACCATCTGGCAATAGGTAAGATCATTTGCTATGAAATCGCTTGAAATTATGGTGATTGCTTTTGGTTTTCTATCCCTTAGAAAATATGCAAGAATAGTGCTATCGAGACCACCGGACAATGATAGATATTCTGCGGTGCAAGCTGATACGGCATTTTCAAGAACTTTGTATACTTGAGTAAGAACATCTTGCATTGCTATGGTATGGACAAAAATCAAATTAAGTCTTGATGTGCTAGCAATTAGCTTCAGCTATTGTTGTATTAAACAACTTTGTTTTATTTGATCAAAGAAACCATTGTTAACTTTAAATAGATTGTAGACTGATTTTTGCATAATGCTGCTGCCTGCTGAAATAGAATCAAAGACTCTCATTCCTGCACTGCGCGCTATTCTGGCAAAAAAGCTTGCTGATGAGCACAAAATCCGTGAAGATGAGATATCGAAAATGCTTGGAGTCACACAGGCTGCAATTAGCAACTATATTCGTGGGACACGCGGTGATCCGAAACTGATTCAAAAACTCGTAGCAGACGAGCAGGTCTCAGAGATGATAAAAGAGCTAAGCGAAAGGCTGGCGTCTGATATGGCCTATACGCCGTCAAGCCTTGCAAAATTCATCAGCCTTTGCAACTACATAAAATCAAGTCTCCTAATATGTGAAATTCATCACAACTTGGAAACAAACATAGACGAAGCAATATGCAAAGAATGTGAAAACATGCTGCTAAAGGGCCCTGGCAGCGTCTACTAGTTCTTAACTATAGAAATTTCTATTGTAGATAGCATTCTTTTGCCGAACACGTTTGAATTCTCGGAATCTAACGTGATGTGTTCTATTAGGCATGCGCCATGAAGCATCTTTTCAACTATGATGTTTGCAATTGCAACTGCGTTTGGAATGGAGTTTCCTTTTGCAAGCAACGTTCCTTTGCGGTGCTTGTTTATCAACATAAAAACATTTAGGGCGGCCTGCATTATCGGTTCATTTCTTACACGGTAGACATGTGGCAGATCCATAAACAGCTGATCGTGATTCTGTGTCTCCTCCATACTAATCATCAAATTTCCCAAAAACGCAGTTCTTTTAAGTTTTATCGACGATTTGTCCATCAGTTAAAATAATCAATCGGTATGTTTTGATAGTCGCTATTTGGGAGTCTTCTTCTGATTACTATTGGTATTGCTCTTTCTTCGAGCTCTTGTAGTGCGATGTCAAGTGATGTTCTTGCATTGGGTGGAATTTCTATGAATGGTGGTGCTCCCTGGGAAAGCTGTAAGGCGCGCGCTCCCAAAATTCTTGCCTTTTCAAATCTTGTCAATGTTGGCGGTCCTATGGCAATTTTTCCTTTGCCCGTAAGCTGAATTTCAACAGGCTTGTGGACTGGGTCGGTATCGATTATTTCTCGCTGCTCCATTTCCTTTATTTTTTTGTCAAGCTCGGCTTTTTCGTCGTCTGTTAGCTCTTTTGATTCAAAAATCTTCTTGTATGCGTTTATCGCATCTTCCATCGTGGTGTCTTCGCTAATTTCTTCCGTGGTTACCGGTCTTGCAAATTCTGGCTCTTCTTCGATTTCTTCGGCGACCTCAATTTCAGCTTCTTCAGGATCAGACAAGTGAAAAAAACTTCCTAGTACGGTTATATATTCATAAGCCAAAGGCCGTGAGATGAGCGCAGGCTCTGTATCTAGTTTACAGCTCATAATCGAGATAAAAACAAAAACAAAGCTGACTTGTGAGCTAAAACGTCATCTTTCGCCAAAAACTGTAGGCTACATACTGCGAGCATTGCCGCTTGAAGGAAATGCGCATTTCCTTGGGCAACACATAGTTTACTTTGAAACAGCTATAAACTCCGGAATCGAGAGACAAAAAAAAGAGTTCAAAAAGGGAGATATTGCGTTTTCTCCCGCTGGGGGAAGTATTTGCTTTTTTACCTCTGATGTCATCACTTCAAAGCCGATGACTCCAATTGGAAAAATTTTATCAGACGCATCTGCACTAAAAGATGCAAAACCTGGAGATGTTATTGCGCTTTATCCGCTGACTGGTTGATAAATCCAGTGGCCGCTAAATCCGCCGATTCGTTTTATGACACCTTTTTTGACTAGGCCAATCAAACATGCGTTTGCTGCGGAAATCTTTACGCCAGTTTGTCTTGCAAGTTCCGGCGCTGTGAGATAATTATTAGATTTAATTAATTTGAGCGCTTGATCATCGCTGACCATGACTGTGATTTCGGCCTTTTTTTCTGATTTCTCTCCTTTCTTGTCTTTCTTGTCTTTTTTGCCGGACTGTTCTTTTTTTTCTGACTCTTGCCTTTTCTCCATTTGCGCAGCGCTTGCCTTCTTTGCTCCACCCATGGGTTCGATGAAAAATTATCCATTTATAAACGATTGACAGACTTTAACGTCAAAACAACTAACGCTAGATTGCCAAATTGATTACAGCCACTCAACTAGTCTTAAACATCATCACAACAACCAATTTCAACTATAAATAGCATAAAAAGAATCATCTCATATGGGATTAGTATCAAAGGGCGCAAAATGCAATGTTGACGGTTGCGACAATGATGGCGCGCGCTCCATCAATTCGGCAAAAGTGGAAAATGCCGGACTCCGTCTAAAGTCGTCTGGAAAAAAGGCAGTTTTATGTAAGGAACACTACAAAGAATGGAAAAAGGAAACAAAAGAAGACCGCGAGATAGAGCGGGCACGATTTGACAAATTCTAGTGCTTTCTTTTTATTTTGACTTGGTGCTTTTGTAGGCTTTGCAAATACGTGTTTTGTAAAATGGAGTAGTACTTGTCGAGGCTCCTGTAAAGCCTCTTTGGTTTTCTTGGCTTTTGTGTTGCAAGAACATACGCAGCCATGATCGGAAACGCAATGGTGGCATCTGTGTATACAGTGACGGTTCCAGAGTGCGCGTCTTGTACCTTGCCCCAGCTTTTTCCTTCCTGAAGAGTGGCGCCGGATAATCCACCGGTATCTGGCCTTGCATCGGTTATCTGTATGATATAGTCCTGACCGCCATCGTTGTTTCCAAGAATTTGATCAAGCATAGGCCCTGTTTGCTGCGCGGTGTTCTTTGGAACCCCGCCGCCAAGCTCGACTATGGCTGATTTTTTTGAATTATACACGATTGCGGCCTGTTCTAGTATCTCTCGGACAAAATCAAGGTTGTATACCTTGTCTTGAAGCCTGTGGACTGCCAGATTCATCGCCAACGAAGAGTCTTTTAGCGTGGAGATATATACTGGTACATCATATTTGTATGCCGATACTAGGAAGCTTTTTTCTGGATATTTTGCGAATTTGGCACTGATGTTGCCCATTATATTGCAAAATTCGGCAGTTGTAAATGGCTTGTCAATCAACTTGTCTCTGAACATTTGCTGTATCACTTTGTCTTCCGCCGCGAGCGTTTCAATGAATTTTATGTAGACGTCTCGAATTCGGACAATCTCTTTCTCATATAATATCATGTCATCCACTTCAAAATGGCCTTGTTTTACCGGAAAACCTCGTGCAAAGTGATCTTCGTGGTAGACATTTGCCCCAGTTGTAATTATCCAGTCCACAAACCCTTTTTCAATTAATGTTTTAATTATTCCGCCAAACCCAACTGGCGTCATGGCACCGGCAACGGTGAGGCAGATAACTGCGTCTTCTTGAATCATGCGTGCATATAACTTTGCAGCCTCACCAAGCTGCCTTCCATTATATCCAGAGCTTGCAAAAATATCGACCAGATCCTCGATCGATGTATTTGAGTCCATCTTAATGTGTGGGATGTCTTTTCCGTGAAAGTGGTGATGGTCCATATTTATGACACAATTATGTTGGTATAATAATTATTGTGCTAGAATTGAAATCTTAAAATCATCAACTCCGTAGCTTTTTGGAATGAAAATAATCGATATTGCAAATCCCCAACGAGTCAATAGGCCTGCTGATGGCATCATAACGCTGTTGGACGGAGGAAATTTTGCGGAACAGGACCATATCATTAAAAAAATAGAGTTGAGACTTTATGTTGAAAAAACAGATCCAAGCCTTGGCGATTATTCACTCATAACTACGCATGTGGAGACGGATAAGGGTACGATAGAAATGATATTTGACGAAGGATATCGTGGAGAAAACTCGTTGAGGCGGACTGCCGACTTTATATTAAATAATTTAGGACTATCTGGCATAATCCTACGGTCGGTCATCTCACTACAATCAAAAATTTAGTAAAACATTCGTCATAACATTTAATTCAATAACAAAGGTTGTTTGAAATTGTGCGAATACTACAGCTTCACTGTGACAGCATAGAATACAATCCGACTAAAAAAGAGATAAAATCAGCAGAAGAGATAACGCCAGAACCAAAAAAACTAGAAGAAGTTGTAGTTGTATTTGTTGCAGTCGAGCAAGGCGATGATTCCGATGTTGCAAAAAAGGCAATATTTGAAATCAAGGCCAGCATGGACAAGGTCGGATGCAAAAAATTATTGCTGTATCCATATGCACATCTGAGCTCAAATCTTGCTTCACCTACAACGGCACTGACCCTCATAAAAGAGATGGAGTCACTTGCCTCAGAATATGAAACAACACACGCCCCGTTTGGATGGACAAAATCATACAACGTAAAGGTAAAGGGACACCCACTTGCGGAAAGCTCCAAGATCATAACAAGGGAAGGGTTTGGACATGAACACATACACGATGACGAAGGCCAGACATCGGAGGCATTAAAGTCAGAATCAAAAATCAAGTCATTTTGGTACATAATGACACCTGACGGCATAATGCATGACATTAACAAGTTTAATTTTGCAAAACACAAAAAACTCGAGGTTCTGGCAAAATACGAGGCAGCAAAGAAAAGATCAGTGGATGAGCCGCCACCACACGTAAAACTAATGAAGAAAATGGCAATTGCAGACTATGAGCCAGCATCGGATTCTGGTAACATGAGATTCTATCCAAACGGCAGGCTCATCAAATCGCTTTTAGAGAGATTTGTCACAGACGAGGTCAAAAACTATGGCGGACTCGAAGTCGAAACTCCGATCATGTATGATTCACATCATCCAAGCATGGAAAGTTACTTCAACAGGTTCCCTGCAAGGCAATACAATATCAACAGCGAAGGAAAGCAACTTTTTCTGAGATTTGCGGCGTGTTTTGGGCAGTTTTTGATGGCAAATGACTTTCAGATATCATACAAGAACATGCCAATGAAGCTGTACGAGCTGACCCGGTATAGCTTTAGAAGGGAGCAATCTGGCGAGCTTGTGGGACTTAGACGACTGCGCGCATTTACGATGCCCGACTGCCATGCATTTTGTACTGACATACCACAAGCAATCGAGGAATTCAGAAAACGCTTTGAGCTCTCAAGATTCGTACTAAAAGAGATAGGCATCGAAGAATCCGACTATGAAATGGCAATGAGGTTCACAGAGGAATTCTACAACGAACACAAGGAAATAATCGAAGAGCTGGTCAAAAAGATGGGCAAGCCAGTTCTTGTGGAGATGTGGAAGGAGAGGTTCTTTTATTTTGTACTGAAATGGGAGTTTAACTACGTCGATAACCTCGGCAAGGCGTCTGCTCTTTCCACAGACCAAATCGATGTCGAAAACGGACAGCGGTATGGAATAAAATACTATGACGAAAACAACATGCCACATCACCCAATAATACTACACAATTCACCAAGCGGCGCAATCGAGCGGGTAATCTACGCGTTGCTTGAAAAGGCAGCCTTTGATCAAAAAGAAGGCAGAAAACCACAACTGCCATTGTGGCTTGCACCTACCCAAGTTCGAGTCATACCGCTAAAAGAAGAGTTTTTGAAATACTGCGAAGACCTGGCAGAAAAGCTTGCTCAGCAGAATATACGCGTAGACATTGACGACAGAAACGAGACCATTGGCAAAAGAATCCGGGAATCTGAAACAGACTGGATCAGATATAGCCTCGTAATAGGAGAAAAAGAGGTTGGCAAAAGCACGCTTTCTGTCAGAGACAGAAAAACAGGTGAGCTAAAAGAGATTGCTTTTGATGACTTTGTGAGGGAAATAAAGGAACAAACAAAGGGAAAGCCGTTTACAAAACTAAACCTGGCAAGACATCTCACAAAAAGACCACAGATAATGGTCTAGTCATCGATCGAACTGGATTTTTTCTATTAATTTATTTTCTGGTGTATTGAAAGCATACTGTAATGAGCTATCTAGACTTGTACATGAACAAAAGCCCTCTAATTGTATCTCCAGACGAGGATGCTCCCGTAGCGGCGACTGTTTTTGGAGTTCCGTTTGATTCTACACATTCCTACAAGCCCGGATGCAGATTTGGTCCTGATGCAATAAGGACCGCATTTAACAACATCGAGATCTTTCATCCAGACCTCGGAGTTGACCTAGAATCTGTCCACATAGAGGATCTCGGCAACACAAAACAAACGGTGAACGTAGCCGAAATGACCGATATGGTAAAAAAAATAACTGGCGAGCTTAACAAAAAAGAAAAACTGCTAGTCATACTTGGAGGCGAGCACTCACTCACATATGGTAGCTACACGAGTTTCCCACAGGATACCGGTTACGTTGTATTTGATGCGCATTATGATCTGCGGGACAGCTATGCGGATTCATCACTGAGCCATGCAGCATATCTTAGAAGAATAGTTGAGAAGCGTGGCGCAGAAAACATAATTCATGTCGGTGCGCGCGCCTTTGTTAAAGACGA
>CAZITM010000007.1:21661-22966 GCA_964542205.1 uncultured Candidatus Nitrosotenuis sp. | reverse complement strand
ATGTCTACAATAATTGCTTTGAATCTTAAATAGAGCCTCCATTCTTCAAAAATAAATGCTTAACAATTTCCGGGACTCGCTAAAACCGTATCTTGAAAAACTCGGCGCAAAATTTGCATCGGCTGGACTTTCTCCTAATCTCTGGACATCAGTAGGACTTGGCTTTGCGTTTTTGTCTGCATTGGCGTATGGTCTAAACTCGCAGGTCTCATATGCCACAGTGTTGGGCGGCGTACTTCTTTTGATATCGGGATTCTTTGATGTCGTGGACGGACAAGTAGCGAGAATCACAAAAAAGACCTCAAAAAAGGGCGGCTTTTTGGATTCGGTTTTTGATAAAATAGCAGAAGTGGCAATATTTCTCGGAATATTGGTTGGCGGACTTGCAGAGCCGTACCTTGTTTTTTTGGCAATCACACTGTCGCTACTTGTAAGCTATACACGGTCAAGGGCAGAATCTCTTGGCGTAAAACTACAGGGGATAGGAGTCGGCGAAAGGGCAGAACGCCTCTTAGTTATTGCAATAATCGGAATGGTTTCTGGCCTAATGCAGTATGCTGTAATAATAGTGGCAATAATTGCCGCAATAACATTTATTCAAAGAATCATAGCCACTACAAAAAACATTCAGGAATGATTAGTATAGTCTGCCCGCCTGCCTTCTGGAATCTGCAGACCTGATTTTCAATATGCCAAAATGAATTGCACAAGAAACGCAGTACCACTTTAGAACTTTGGGGGCTGCTATGTATGCTCCCTGTGCCCTTAGCTCCCTTGCAAGCGATGACTCTACTAGGTTGAGCCTAGATGTGACTTTTTTTGCCTTGTCTTTTGGGACTGTGGCGCCGCAGTTTGTACACTGGATTCGATCGGATGATCCTTTTCCGCCCTTTCGTCTACCTCTGCTTGCACGCTTTAATGGCATGATTGTACACTAAAGTGCCTCTTTATAATCGTGCTTGATTTTTCTTGAAACTATCAGGATTTTGGAGTTACTTGGTACACTGCAAACTCGTTGTCTGCGTCTATGGCGTAGTTACCTGTCTTCTCAAACAAATAGCCCTTGATTTTTTTTACCTTCTCGTACAGTGACTCGTCTATTACCATGGTGTTTGGTTTTGCAAGCGAGTTTATCTTTGAGCAGGTATTTACCGTGGAGCCAAAAATGTCGTCTACTGCAGAAGTGGCAATAATCGCAACCCGCACAGGGCCAAACGTCGCACTTATTCTGTAACTGATCTCTGGCAGTTGCTCATTGCGTAGGGTTTCGTTAATGATGTCTCTTGCCTCGATTAGCTTCATGGA
>CAZITM010000007.1:10652-21651 GCA_964542205.1 uncultured Candidatus Nitrosotenuis sp. | reverse complement strand
AGCATCTGTTTAAATGGTTCGATGTCATCTACGTCTGTTTTTGGGAAATAATACAATAACGCGTCCCCTATGTTTTTGACTACTACGCCGCCGTTTTGCGTAATGACGGTCGCAGCAGAATTCAAAAATATCGAATAAAACTTGGTCGTCTGAAAGTCTGAAAGCCTTGAAGTAAGCTTGGTGGAGCCTACAATGTCGACAAAACAGACACAGTAATTGGAGCTGTGCTGTGAAAACTGGAGCAGTATGTCTTTTTGCTGTTTGATGATGTCTTCACGTTCTTTTATTTTGAGGAGTGACTCTTGGATCTTTTCTGCCATTTGATCAAATGATCTTGAAAGCTGTCCTATCTCGTCATTTGTAGTGATGTTTGTTCTAACATCAAAATCGCCACCGGCCACGCGATTTGCCGCATTCTTTAGTTTTATCAGTGGCTTAGATATCTGTTTTGACAGGTAAAACGCCATGATTCCTACTACTGCTGTTATGGATGTGCCAAGTAGAATTATCTTCTCACGGAGGCTTGATACTGGCTCAAACACTTCGACATCATCTATCTCTACTAAAAGAACTAATCCCAAGTCATTCATGCAGTTTGAAGCCCCAAGCACCATGATCCCCCGGTAATCATGGTATAGTCCATGATGGTTCTGTCCTGCATTGAGACAAAGTGCCACCGGTACCGTCTCGACCTTTTGTTTGAATGCGGCATTTTCAATAAATCTCGATTCTGTTACTAGTAACCCATTCGAGTTCACCAGATATGCTTCACCTGACTCTCCAAGGCCTAGTCGGTTCAGAAGAATGTGATCAATGGATTGCGTGTTTGCAGTTATTATTGCAACTCCAATCGGCTCTTGGTCTTTTGGATTGTTAAAAATTGGCGTGACCAGTACTAGTCTTCTCTTGCCGTCTTTTCCAAGGACTAGGTGCGCAAAAGGCTCTTTTTTTCCTTTAACGAAAATTGGGTCTGTGGTAAAATCCTTCTTGTCTCTCATGCTTAGCAGTGAAAAAAGTCTCTTGCCATCGTTGTTTACAATTTCAACATTCTCAAGATCATTTAAGCCCCCAATAGTCGCCTCAAAAGCCTGAATTTCTATCAAAAAATCAATTCTTCGCTCAGTGATCTTTGCCGCAAATGCTGCCTCGTCTTTAATTGCAGAAATCTCGTTTATGAGATTTTTAATCATGGGATCGTCTGCAATGACTTGGATCTGCTGAATTTTAGAACTGAAGACGTTGCGGATAGAATCGCCTCTAACTGCGGATTGGCTTGTAAGCTGGTCCATTACGCGCTCTTCGATTATTATATTTGCATAATGGAAGGAAAGAAAAACAGTGCTGCCTATCCCAATTAGGGACACCATCATAACTAGGGTCACCAGTTTTTTGTCCAGATTGACTGGCATTGGGCTTCTCATGCCTACGAAAGAAGGTGCTTAGCATATCTCTTTTTCTAAGATTACTACAAATTGGATTTATTCTAGTAAGTGATAGGGGATTTCATGAGGGGTTTATGCCATGTTTGTCTTGCTTCAAACATGGAACTAGTTGTGGAGCGCGGCCAGATAATGTGCAAGTCTTGTTTTGAAAAGCAAAAAACTAAATCCGCAGACCACTGAGCAAGTAAAGTGAAACTCGGAATCTTTTCCCATTGCGTTATGGATGAAATAAAAATAATTGAAGATTCATACGAAAGGCCTGGTGGCCCTGCCTGTTATTGTGGACTCGCTGCAAGAAAACTCGGCTTTGATGTAGAGCTTGTCACAAAACTTGGTTCTGACTTTACCTTTTTGGACGAACTGCGACAAAATAAAATAAAACTAGAGAATTTTCAATCACAAAAACCAACGACACGTTTTAGGCTGGAAATCAAAGATTCAGACAGAACTCTGTGGCTCAAAAACATATGTGACGAAATAGAATACAAAAAAATTGACGCTGATGGGATACTTGTCAGCCCGGTCTTTAACGAAATATCGAAACAGACGCTCGATAAAATAAAAAACGACTCTGAATTGGTGGCTCTGGATCCGCAAGGATTTTTACGTAGAACTTTGGAAGAAAAGATATATCTTGAAAGGACAGACCTTGATCTGTCAGGAATATCAGTATTAAAATCAGACCCATCTGAGGTTCATAGCTTGACAGGCCTTACGGAAATTGAGGGTGCACTTGCATTGCACAAGAAGGTAGAACACGTACTTTACACAAACAAGCGTGATGTATCTTTGATTCACAACAACAGACAGTACTCTCTTAGACTGCCGGATATGGACATTTATGATACTTCAGGCGTAGGCGACATTTTCACCGCAACATTTTGTTGCACGTTATTAAAAGAACGAGATGTTTTGTGGGCTTTGTGCTTCGCAGGCGGAGCCGCGCAAGCAGCGCTCGAGTCAAAGGAGATTGGGCTCGACAAGATTCCATCACGTGGGGCTACTGAGGCAAACGCGTCTTACTTTTATAACACAATCAAGTTCAAAGACATCTAATTTTTATTATATCATAGAAGGTTAATTATCCGTGCAAGTTGGAATCTCGGGTGCAAGCCCATCGGACACAGCGGTAAAGACAATAAAGACAGTCCTTGATGATTATGGACTTTCGTCATTTTACGTAGGCTACAAATCACGAAAGGACATTGATTGCGTCATAGTGACTGGGGGTGACAAAGGTGTTAGAAACTATTTCCACAAGACGCAGGATCCACGCCTGCCAATTCTTGGTGTGAGTGAATCAGAACAAAGTGGGTTTTTGGCCCAAATTGATTTGAAGGAGTTTTCATCATATGTGAATCGACTAAAGAAAAGTGACTATACAATATCCGAGTTTACAAGAATTGGAGTAAAAGTAGATGGAAAGCCCCTCTATCCAGTGTTAAACGACGTGGCTGTCTTTCCATCAAAGAGTGCAGTCTTAATGGAACACATTTTGCGCATAAACAATGAAGAGGTATGGCACGACAGCAGTGATGGTGTGATAATATCTACACCAATTGGCTCTTCTGCGTATTCCATGTCTGCGGGTGGACCGATGATCTTTCAGGACTCGCCGGTCTTTGGCATAGTGTCTGTAAACTCACTGGATATCACCCGGCGCCCACTCATAGTCAACGATACCAGCCTGATTGAAATAGATGAGATTTCTTCAAGGTTGTTTTGCGAAGTAGTTTTGGATGGCATTGACAGATTTCGAATAAACAACACTCTGGAATGCACGAAATCTACGCCTTCCATTAAGGTAATAAAAATGAAAAAGGATTCCACAGCAGTTTCGGCTTTTGCAAAAAAAGTAAAACTTGCAGAGGATCTATTGAACATGCCCCCAAGCTCAAAACTCCTTCTAAAGACACTAGAGTACGAGGGTACAATGACACAGCGAGAGCTTGCCGCAAAAACACTTCTTCCAGACAGAACCGTTCGCCTTGCACTAAGACACCTTTTGGATAAAGGCTATGTCAAAAAGAAGATATCTATTCGCGATGCAAGACAAAAAATCTACGAAATCTCAAAAATAGAGTAGCAAAAATCGTCATAATAGATTTCAGGCCTTGATATCAATTTAAAATAGATCTGGGCAAAAGGTTGTTTCTTTGGTTCTATTTTTAGGTGAATTGTCTTGTTGCAGCTCTGACAAAGGCCTCAAACGATTCTTCTGGATAGCCAGGCCTGCTGTTAAACTCCGGATGGAACTGGACGCCAAGGTAAAACTTGTGCGATGGGATTTCTAGGATTTCCATTCGTTTGGAGTTGTCGCTCTCTGCAGAAAATATCATTCCATTTTTCTCAAATATGTCCAAATATTTTTTATTGATTTCATATCTATGTCTGTGACGCCTGACGATCTTGCTTGATTTGTATACATTGTGGGCAAGCGTGCCTGATTTAACGAGTATCTCGTGAGCCCCTAGTCTTAACGAGCCACCCATGTTTGAAACCGTTTTTTGCTCTGGGAGCAGATCAACTATCGGATTTGCAGTGTCTGGAACAAGTTCCGTCGAATTCGCGTCATCAAAGTTACATACTGACCTCCCAAACGCAATGGCCGCAAGCTGGAACCCAAAACATATCCCAAGATATGGGATGTTTTTTTCTCTTGCAAAATTTGCGGCGGAGATTATTCCCTCTGCACCCCTAACGCCAAATCCTCCTGGCACAAGTATGCCATCATAGTTTGAGAGTTTGTCTACATTGCCATTGATTGTTTCAGAGTCAATCCAGTCAATCAACACATCTTTGCCTATTCTTGCGCCTGCGTGTTTCAGTGCGTGATTTACACTAACGTAGCTGTCTGCAAGGGTAACGTATTTTCCTACCATTGCGATCTTGACCTCTCCTGAGCTGTTTTCAAACGAGTTAATTATGGCATTCCATTTGTCCCAGTTTGCTGATGAGTTGAGCAATCCTACTTTGCCAAACTTTGTAAATATGGTGTCTACTATCCCCTGATCATATAGGATCTGCGGCACCATGAAAATCGATTTCACATCATGACATGAAAACACATCACGAACGGTCACATTTGTAAACATGGATATCTTTTTCTTTGTAGATTCCTGCAGTGGAGTCGAGCATCTGACTGCAATCAAGTCTGGTTGGATTCCTATCCTTCGCAGCTCCTGTGCGCTGTGCTGTGTGGGTTTTGTTTTCTGCTCTCCTACTACATCCAATGATGGTGCCAAAGTAACATGTACAAAAAGGACATTTTGTGGGCCTTCTTCCAGTCTTAGCTGCCTCAGTGCCTCCAAAAACGGCAGACTCTCAATGTCCCCTACGGTTCCCCCGCATTCCACAACTAGGACATCAAGCTTTTCATCTTCGGCAATCTTGCGAATTCTGCGCTTTATCTCGTCGGTAACGTGAGGAATTATCTGTACGCATGCGCCTAGGTATTCGCCACGTCTCTCTGCTTCGATCACAGCCGAATAGATCTGGGCAGTTGTTATGTTGTGAGATTTTGTAAGGTTTTGGTTCAGGAACCGCTCATAGTTCCCAATATCCATGTCGCATTCGCCCCCATCTTCTGTTACAAAGACTTCGCCGTGGGCGATGGGATTCATAGTGCCTGCGTCATAGTTCAGATACGGGTCTATTTTTACGCAGGAAACTCTCTGATTTGATAGCTGTAATAGTTTTGCAATTGAAGATGTGACTACGCCTTTTCCGAGGCCAGACATAACTCCGCCTGTAACAAAGATGAATTTTGTCTGCACATTTCCAGATGGAATATGCCATTTTTATTCTTTATTGAGCATACAAAAATTTTAATGCGTTCTGATTCCATTGCAAAGAATTGTTTTTTGAGGGAATCTGGCTCACATTGCTTGGAAGCATAGCAAGCATACTCGTGTCTGCTAGTTTTATCCCACAAATAGTAAAGGGGTACAGGACAAAACACCTTAACGACGTATCTTATCTCTTAATGATAATGATCTCAATAGGGATGTCTCTTTGGATAGTTTATGGCATAGAAAAACAAGATCTTGTGATAATTGGGGCAAACGTCACTACGATCGCCCTAAACATGATCCTGCTTGGGCTGAAGATCAAATACTCTAAACTAGAAGGTGGCCGCCTTTAGTTTTTTTGTATATGTTGAGACTATTTTTTCTATTTTTTCCGAGTTTGTCTTTTCAAGAAGATTCATCAACGCACTGCCAATAATTACGGCGTCTGCGCCATTTTTGATGTAGCTTGCGACATCGGACGGTGTAGATACTCCGAATCCTATCCCAACTGGGATCTTTTTTCCTACAATTTTTTTGGTGTTTTTTAGTGCATCGATTGTGTATTTCTGTATCCCAGTTCTTGTACCGGTCGTGCCAAAAACAGAAACTAGGTATAAAAACCCAGTCGTCTTTTTTGCTATTCTTGCCAGTCTTGACTTGGCTGTGTTTGGGGAGACCAAAAAGATTGTATCCATTTTGTGCTTTTTTGCAGCCTTTAGGTAATCTCCTGACTCTTCTAATGTCATGTCAGGTGTGATAAGACCATCAATTCCGGCGTTTTTTGCCATCTCAAAGAATTTGTCGTATCCTCTATGATACAAAATGTTGGTGTAGGTCATCAATACAAGCGGTATGTCGCTTTCTTTTCGTATATTTCTGACAAGCTCAAAAAATTGGTTGATTCTTGTGCCTTTTTCAAGAGATACAGTGCTTGCGTTCTGGATTACTGGTCCGTCTGCAAGTGGATCGGAAAACGGAAAGCCAAGCTCTATTATGTCGGCACCACCAGAAATCAGCCCTCGCACTGCGGCAAGCGTGCTTGCCTGGTTTGGATAACCGGCCATGACATATGTGATAAGTGCCTTTTCCTTTTTTGCGGCAAGCTCATTGAACTTAGCTTGGATTCTTGAAATGTTTTTTGACATACTCCTCAACTACTTCTACGTCCTTGTCTCCCCTTCCAGAAAGCGTCACTACGATCGTCTCTGATCTTGGTTTTGATTTTGCTATCTTGATTGCATGAGATATTGCGTGTGCCGATTCTAATGCCGGTATGATGCCTTCTGTTTTTGTCAGCATCAAAAAGGCCTCGATTACCTCGCTGTCAGTCGCACTAGTGTACTTGACACGTTTTTCATCTTTGAGATACGAGTGCTCTGGACCGACCCCCGGATAGTCCAAACCGGCTGAGATGCTGTGGGTCTCTTTAACCTGCCCCTCTTTGTCCTGCAAAAGATATGTCATCATCCCATGCAGGACACCTTTTGAGCCAGCGCTAAGCGTTGCGGAATGAAGGCCTGACTGCAATCCCTTTCCTGCGGCTTCGACTCCGATTATTTCGGTATCAGTATCAATTAGTGGATAAAATGTCCCAATTGCGTTTGATCCGCCGCCCACACACGCAATTACCGTATCGGGGTTTTTTTTCCCGAGCTTTTTCATCTGCTGTAATATCTCCTTACCAATCACTGACTGAAAGTCTCGAACCATCACAGGATATGGGTGCGGGCCAACTGCTGAGCCTAAAAGATAGTACGTGTCATTTACATTTGTAATCCAATCCCGTATCGCTTCGTTTATTGCATCCTTAAGTGTCTGCGAGCCGCTTTTTACCGAGTGGACTTTGCAGCCAAGCAGATTCATCCTAAATACATTAAGCTTTTGTCGAATCGTGTCCTTGTACCCCATGTATACTTCAGCCTTCAAACCAAGAGCGGCGCAAGCCATGGCTGTAGCCACGCCATGCTGGCCAGCGCCGGTTTCTGCTATTATTCTACCCTTTTTCATTCGCTTTGCTAAAATGGCCTGCCCGATGGTATTGTTGATCTTGTGTGCGCCACCGTGGAGAAGATCTTCACGCTTTAGGTATATCTTGGCCCCGCCTAGTTTCTCACTAAGGTTTTTTGCGTAGTATAGTGGTGTGGGGCGCCCAGCATATTCTGTCAGATAGTAGTTAAGCTCTTTTTTAAAGGCCGGATCATCTCTGTATCTTAGATAATTCTCCTCCAACTCCTCGATTGCCGGAACTAGTGTTTCTGGGATGTATTTTCCGCCAAACTCTCCAAACCTTCCGTCCTTTGGGAATCTTATTTTCATAACGCGTTTACCAAACTCCTGACATTTTGTTCGATATCTTGGTTTTTCATTATGCTGGATCCAATCAAAAACGCGTCGGCACCACATTTTTTTAGAAATCTAATGTCATCTGGGGTCTCTATGCCGCTCTCGGAGACAATTATTCTGTTTTTTTCAAAACCGTCGAGAATTTTTTTTGTAGTGCTGATGTCGATTTTAAGAGTATCGAGATTTCTGTTGTTGATGCCTATTAGGTCTGCTCTTGTCTGTAGCGATTTTTCAAGCTCATTTTTTGTATGTACCTCTACCAATACTTTCAAGCCATGTTTTTGGCCGTACTCTACAAACTCGTCGATGTCATTTAGATATCCTGCATCAAATAGGGACTGTATCAATAACATATAGTCTGCGCCGATCTTCTTTGCGGTATCGATTTGCACCTTGTCAACAATAATGTCTTTCATCAGCATCGGGACTCTGAGCTGTTTTCTAATCTCCATAAAATGCTTTGGCGAGCCGGAAAACATGTATGGTTGTGTAAGCACAGATAGCGCCAATGCTCCACCCCTTACCATTGCTTTTGCTATTTCCACGGGATCCGAGACAGGCCGTATTTGCCCCAGGGATGGTGAGGCAAACTTGACCTCGGTTATGAGTGACGCGTGCTTGTTGTTTATGATTGCAGCCAAAAGGTCGATATCTGAGCATGGGAGAGACTCTGAGATCTCATATGTGCCGTCGCTTATTGCTTTGTGGGAGTTTTCCACTAGTTTTTTTAGAACTTGGCTCACAGTGATTCGGCCTCCTTTATCTTTGAAGAATCACAACAATTTCTCACAAACTCTGTAAAATGCGAGTATGCTTTGCCACTCTTGATTGTCTGCATTGCAATTGCCAAACCCTCGTCAAAATCTTTTGCGATATTTCCGACAATCAGGCCTCCGGCTGCATTGAGTGCTGTGGTTTCCTGCATAGAACGATTCGCAGTTCCATCTAGTACAGATAAAAAAGCTTTGATTGCTTCTTGCTTTGATGATATTTGAAGATCCTTAATAGTTGCCTTATGGAGTCCAAGTTTTTGCGGATCGATCGTCGATTTCCTTACCTTGCCATTTCTTAGGTGGCAAATTCTGGATTTAGCGCTAGTCGATAGCTCATCAAGGCCGTCTTCAGAGCGCACAGTCATGATGTTCTGGGCGCCCCTCTTTCCAAGTATTGAGATTATTCTTTCCAGATACTCGTCGGAAAAGACACCAATTAATTGATTTTTGACTCTGGCGGGGTTGCATAATGGTCCCAAAAGGTTGAATGCAGTCCGCGTGCCAACAATCTTTCTTGCGGCAGCAACATTTTTCATCGCAGGGTGGAATTTCGGTGCAAACAAAAATCCAATTCTGTACTTTTCAATGATCTCTGTTATTCTCTGCGGCTCTGCATCAAGATCATATCCAAAATATTCAAAAATATCTGCGCTACCGGATACCCCTGAAACAGAACGGTTTCCATGTTTTGCAACAAATCCGCCAGACGCTGCGATGATAAACGAGGCCGCCGTCGAAATATTAAACGTCCCAAGGCTGTCGCCGCCAGTACCGCAAACATCGATTATTGTACCTTGACATTTTGGTGAAATATGGATGCAATATTCATCCATTTTGTCAAGCATTGCGTATAGCTCGTCATCAGTCTCGCCTTTTTTAGCCAAATTTTTCAAAAACTCGGCCTTTTTTACATCTGGAATCTCACCAGACAACAGCAAATCCATCGCATTTTTCATATCTGAAGCTGGCAAGTCCCTGCCAGCCGCAAGCCTATCTGTAAACGGTTCTAGCATTTTTGACCCTGTCCACGAAGTTTTGAAGGATTTTCTTTCCCTCTGTGGTAAGTATGGATTCCGGATGGAACTGCACCCCCTCAATCAAGTATTTTTTGTGGGATACGCCCATCACCTCGCCGTCGTCTTCTGCAACGGCAGTTATCTTGAGTATGTCTGGAATTACTGTCTTGTCCCCTACAAGTGAGTGGTATCTAGTAGCCCTGAATGGATTTTGCACTCCTGCAAAAAGCGAGTCACCTTGATGTCTTATCTGGCTTGTTTTGCCGTGTCGTACACATCCTGCATTGATTACCTTTCCACCAAATTCATGAATTATGCCTTGGTGACCAAGACAGATCCCAAGAATCGGGGTTGTTGGGCCAATTTTTTTTATGACATCGGAGCAGATTCCAAAATATCGCTTGTCTTCTGGCGTGCCAGGGCCTGGTGATATGATGATTGCGTCGTATTTTCTTTCAATTATCTGCTCTAGTGTTATCTTGTCATTTCTTATGACATCAGATTCTACTCCAATCTCACCTAATAATTGTGCGATGTTGTAGGTAAACGAGTCATAGTTGTCAATTATTAGAAACTTCATGTCGCTGCCTCCCTTAGCGCGGCAATCATCGCGCCTGCCTTGTGCTCGGTTTCTTTGAATTCTCCCTGAGGTGTGGAATCTGTGACAATCCCGGCCCCACTCTGCACAAATCCCTCTTTCCCATCAAAGAAAATACTTCTAATTGCAATCGCAAAATCACAACAACCGTTGTTTGAAAAATACCCTATCGCGCCAGCATATTGCCCGCGAACATCTGGTTCTAACTCGTTTATTATCTCCATTGCTCGCACCTTTGGGGCGCCAGTGACTGTGCCTGCAGGAAACACCGCCTCAAACGCAGAAAACATGTCGCATTTGTCATCGAGTGTGCCCATGACATGAGTTACGATGTGTTGGACATGTGAAAAGCGCTTTATCTGCATAAGCTCTGTCACACGCACACTTCCATACCTGCAGACTCGACCGATGTCATTTCTACCAAGATCCACCAGCATTGTGTGCTCTGCTAGTTCTTTTTCATCGTGAAGGAGCTCTTGCTTTAGCTGTTCGTTTTTTTGTTCATCATCGGTAATTTTTCTTGTGCCAGCTATTGGAAACGTCTCTACATGTTTTCCGGTGACCCGCACAAGCATTTCTGGGCTTCCACCAATGTAGGTGTTATTATCAAATTTCATATGAAACATGTATGGAGATGGGTTAAGCTTGCGCAGTTCCTTGTACACACGCAAATAATCCCCGGTTGCAGAAAAACCAAACCTCCTTGACAAGACGACTTGGAATACGTCTCCATCGTAAATGTATTTTTTTGCTTTGTTGACAATCTCTGTAAATTTTTTCTCGTCCATGTTTGCAGTTATCTCTGAGAGAACAATTTTTCCAAAATCTCTTTTTTGCATCTCTATCTTCCCAATTCTGTTTTCATCATAGTAAAAATACAAAAACTTCTTCGTCTTGTTGTCGTACAATATGCCGTCTTGATAAATACCGAATTCCATGATTGGCTTGTTCTTGTCATTTTTGATTGGGATGTTTTCATAAAGTTTTATCGCATCGTAGTTTATGATTCCGACTGCGCCTCCAAGATATCTAAAAG
>CAZITM010000007.1:0-10642 GCA_964542205.1 uncultured Candidatus Nitrosotenuis sp. | reverse complement strand
CTAAAAGAAATGTCATCGGTCTTTCCGATCAGACTTTTTAGCTCGTGAATTGGATCCTTTGTCGGTATGGTCTTTGTTGTTCCATCCTTGAATTTGAGAACTAGTCTATCTTCAAATCCTTGTACCATGGTGTGTGGATCAAAGCCAATAATCGAGGTTTCTGCAAGCTCCTCCGGACCAGTCAGAGATTCAAAGAAAAACGTGCAAGAATAATTTTGTTCTATTTGAGAGTAGATTTCAAACTGTGTTCCAGGTAGCTCTAGGGGTATTACTGTAGGTTTTGAGGTTCCAAAGAAGGCCACCCATATAATTTGGCGGTCTTGCGGCCTATTTATAATTTCGAGATGCGTTCGGATCTAATTTTGTGCTAAATCTTTCATGTTTTGATACAAAACGCTGTCCGATTTAGCCACGAAATTCAAAATATTACGGTATAGTACGGTACCTTTATATCTGATCTTGTGTATAATAGATCTATGAGCCAGATTCTTTTGGGAAGACCAAAAAACTCAGTGCTCTATTCTGAGATGTATTTTCCGCGAAACAAAAACGTCTTGCGTTCTTCGGTAACAGAGGCATTGTGCTATGTCTGCAGGCAAGGACTTGAAGACGGCAAGACTCTCACGGCAAAGCAAGTTGGAAGCAAAACGATACTCGTCTGTACTTTCCACAACAAATAATCGGCAAAAACCGCTTTTTCAAATAATCATTGTAAACCGATATGTTGACGATTTTGTGTGTTTAATCAAATCTTGGACTGGTGATTGCGCCTTGCGCTGCCGAACCTACAAGCGAAGCATATTTTGCTAGAGCGCCGCTTTCGTAGTTAGGCTTCCTTGGTTTCCATTTCTGCCTACGATTTTCCATCTCCTCTTGGGATATTAGAAGATCTATTTTGTTGGCTTCCGTATCAATGTTGATCTCATCGCCGTTCTTTACCAGAGCAATGTTGCCACCAACAAATGCCTCTGGTGCCACATGTCCTATCATGAATCCCCTGGTTGCGCCTGAGAATCTACCGTCTGTTACCATGGCTACCTTTTCGCCAAGGCCTTGTCCAACTAGGGCGGCAGTGACCGCAAGCATCTCTCTCATACCGGGACCTCCTTTTGGACCCTCATATCGTATTACTACGACATCTCCTTCCAGAATCTGATTTTTTGACACTGCATCAAAGGCGTCTTCTTCTCTATCGAAGACCTTTGCACTTCCTCTGAACTTGGTAATCTTCACACCTGACATTTTTACCACTGCTCCGTCTGGAGCAAGTGACCCCCTGAGAACTACTGCGGTTCCTGCTGTGTGCAGGGGCGAACTCAATGACCTTACGATGTCGTTATTTTTTGGGGGCGGTAGTGAAATTGCATCAAGGTTTTGTTTCATCGTTTTGCCAGTTACTGTGATTGGTTCTTCATGGAGCAGTTTTCTTTCCAGCAGTTTTTTTAACATTAGCGGAACGCCGCCTATCTTGTCTAGGTCATTCATTACGTACATACCGCCAGGCTTTAGATCGGCTATGTGCGGAACGCGTCTTCTGATGCGTTCAAAATCGTCGTATGTCAGCTTCACTCCTGCTTCATGAGACAACGCCAAAAGGTGTAAAATCGCATTGGTAGAGCCGCCGATTGCGTTTAGTATTGTGATCGCATTTTCAAACGCTTCAAACGTAAGTATGTCTCTTGGCTTTATTCCAAGCTCCAAAAGCTTTGCGGCGGCGACACCTGTATCGTAAACAATTTTGTTTCTTCTTTCATCCTCTGCGGGTGGGCTTGCGCTGCCAGGCAATGCAATCCCAAGTGCTTCTGAAATCGACGCCATCGTGTTTGCAGTAAACATGCCTCCGCAAGAGCCAGCAGTTGGGCATGCGTAATTTTCAATGTTCTTTAGCGCTTCTAATGTAAGCTGGCCTGCATCAAATGCGCCAACTGCTTCATAGACATCCTGAACTGTGAGCTGTTTTCCGTTGTAAAATCCAGGCATTATCGTTCCACCATATACAAACACAGATGGAAGGTTTAGTCTTGCCATCGCCATCATTGTACCTGGAAGGCTTTTATCACATCCTGCAATTCCAACTAGGCCATCATACTGGTGCGCACGCACCATGAGCTCTATTGAATCTGCAATGACTTCTCTGCTTACAAGCGATGACTTCATTCCTTCGTGACCCATTGCAATGCCGTCGCTTACTGCTATTGTGCTGAATTCTCTTGGGGTGGCACCTGCATCATGAACTCCTTCTTTTGCTTTTTGTGCCAGTCTTCCAAGGTGTATGTTACACGGCGTAGCCTCATTTCCTGTGTGGGATACACCAATAAACGGCCTGCTCAGATCCTCGTCATTTAGGCCCATCGCTTTATACATGGCTCTGTGAGGCGCCCTAGATGTTCCAACTACTACGTTTCTGCTCGATATCGCATTACTCATAGATGTGTTTGTTCAGAGCCCAACATATTATAATTTCTACAATTATCGAGGTCATGGCTTACTTTTTGAGCAAAACTAGGGAGTCAAGCTCTCTTAGCTGATCGTCTATCTGAGTCTGATTCTGATTGCCGTATGAGATAAGAATCCTGTCATCTTCTTTTATGATGTAGTCTCTGATTCCGCTCACTTTTTGATGGTTGATGTAGAATTTGAGCGTGTATTTATCATCATTGCAAAATGTGTGATTTGGCGCCTTATCGGGGAAGATAAAGCACTCGTCAGTCAGTCCGACCTTGATTGTATCAAAGAGGAATCCCAAGGGTACACCAGAGGCATGTCTATGGATGGTGTTGCCATCTCCTCCTTCAAAGTGAATGTATGGGCTTTTTACCTGATATGGCGGAAGTGAAAAATCGAATTTGTCCCCATGGATTCGAACCAGGATTCCTGCATGCTCGTGTTCGTCTCCAAGCCTTCCTGCGCCGGGAGGTCCACTTAATGGGTTAGTGGCACTTCGTTCGACGAATGTCCATGAAGCAAAAGCCACGATTGCAGCAATTACTGCAAGAACTCCTATTCCGATTAACATGTTTTTTCGTTTTTGGCGGGATTGTCTGTCCGCAAAACTCTCGTGTCTTTCATTCGCTTTGTTTTTAGAGTCCTTATCACTGCGTCCCATAAAACACTCACACTAAAAATTTAGTACTAATTAACCAATCGATATCATAATAAATTATAGATCATCATTGCAATCATGAGTTGTATTTTTTGCGACATCATTGAAGGAAGAAGGGAAGGACACTTCATATATCGAGATGAAAAACATGTTGCATTCTTAGATAAATACCCAATAGACAAAGGGCACACCCTCGTCCTGCCAAAAAAACATCATGAGAAAATAACCGACATGACGCCACAAGAGGTTGGAGATTTGTTTTCACAAATACCAAAAATTGCAAGCGCGATTCTGTTAGCTACAAAAGCCGACGCGTTCAGTCTTGCACAGAACAATGGGAGGGCAGCAAAACAAATCATACCTCATGTGCACGTACACATCATACCGAGATACAATGAGATGGGAGCAGTCTGGACAAGGCGTACTATTCCGACACCGCCTGAGCTAGAATCCATAGCGTTGCAAATAAGAGAACACCTCAAATCATGACTGTTTTTTAGATTGACTTTCAGGTTTTTTCATGTTTAGGATTTCAGCTATTTCGTTTATCAGTTGATAAATTTGATTCTTATCGTCAATTCCTGCTTTTTTTAGCTCTTCTTTTAGGACTTCGATTGGCTCGGCCATCTCTTTACGAATTCTCTGTCGTATTTTCAGTATCTCCTCTAGTTTTTCTTTTATCTCCTCGATCTCTTTTCTTTTTGCAAAAGCTTCGGCCTTTGTTTTTTCTATTATTAGTTCCTGACAGAGCAGTCTATCTTGTGTCTTTTCAAACTCTTCTTCAAGGCGTACTATTAGTTTTTTTGCATCGTCTTCTGTTATGTACCTCGGATCTATGTTGTCCAGATCCTTGCTTGATTTTATTCTGTCTACAAGGTTGCCTCCCTCAGAAAATCTTTTCATGCCGTCTTGGAAGCATTTGAGCGTGTTGATTTTTTCCTTTATGACTTCGTTGGCTATTCGAAGATGCTGATTTGTGTTAAGTTGTTCCGTAAGGCTTTTTTTATCAAGAGATGTCGAATCGGAGTTTTTTTGTTCTGACTCGTTTTCCTTTGGGATCCGCCGCATGTATTCTATCACAGATCGGTTTTGAATTGGTATGATTTGACCCCAGTGATGTTTATCAGAACACACAAGATGCTATGCTCGATCTGAGACGAGTCATTTTGTCATCTCGGTAACACCATTCCAAGTCCTGATCGAAGATCTGTACATATTCTATGTTAGTGTGCGAGTCAAAAAAACCAAGTTTTCGACGTGATTAACAAAAATATCATGCCTTATACATTTGATTAAAAAATACTCCACCCGAGTTTTCAGTATGGAGATTTGGGTTTGAACATTTGCTCATAGACTGGCGAATATGGTTTGTAGCCCCTGCACTCAAATTCAAACGAATCTGCTATTACGAACTGGGTCTTTCCGCTATATGTTTCGTCTCCGTCAAATAGCGTTGTAACCGAATATCCCACTACATTACAATCAGTGTATGTTAAATGTCGCAATACCTTGCTTCCTTTTTGCAGATACACATAGACATCAAAGTCTTTATAGTCGTTGTTAGTCATGTGTGATTCCCACAAATTGTCTGTGATGTAGTAAAGCATTGGTTTGTCATCGCTTACTCCTCCAGTCATGGTAAAGGATGGAACCTCGTTTTTATCCAAACGGTATCCTGAAGTTTGTGTGAATGTCTTAAACGAGTTTATTTCTTCTACCCCGCCCCTGTGTTTAAAGACGGCTTTGATGGACAGTCCTCCGACAGTATCTGTTGGCAGCGATTCTTTTTGTGCAAATGCCGCACCCGAAGTCACGACAATGCTACAGATTGTAATGATGAGCAGAGTTCTGATATGAAGTCTTTTTATATGCATCTCTGTTTTTGTGCATCAATCAAACTTAAAGTGTAAGACTGCAATGCACTTTTGAGAAAAAGGGCTAACTATATAATTTCAGTTGTGTTTTCGCACAAAATCATTATTGATTTGGGTTATAACGCAGGATCGCCCCCACCTTTCCGAGGCTACTGAGCATCGCACCATGCTCTGAAACCCCGGAAATAACCTCGATTTTTGTGCCAACTTTTGCTGCAAGTAGTGATAGATAGTCGACGAGGTCTTGCGAATCTGCTTCCTGATCCATAGATTTGCAGTTTGGACATGGTTTGCCCAGCAACTCTGTTTGTCTTGGCGTTATTTTTACACGATCGATTATCTCTTCTTGGACGTTTTGGCAGCGTTTGCACTTTACTTCCAATCGATAAAGATTCGTGTCATCGGTAATCAGAATTGTGTCTGCGACATTGTTTTTGAGGTAATTGATGATGTCTTTTAGCCCATATGCGCCTAGGCCCGAATGTGAATTGATTTCTCGGAATAGCTTTTCGACAAGCTTTTTTTCTTCGACCAGTCTAAAATCTGCCAAAACATCTTGCGCCTTTACAAATGCCTCTCGAATTCCCTCTGAGCCTGAATACGATGTATCCAGTGTTGCAATGATCATGTCCTGGAGTCGATAATCAAGATAGTTAGATTTGATAAAATCCTCCTTTGTCGGCCCCGGTCCGGATATTATGAGTCCCTTTATTGGGTAAATATCGATGAAAAACTCCTTTGTGACTTCGGCTACTCTGTTAAAGTAATATGTCAGCTCCATCTCACGCAATCTTTCAAACCTCCTTGCGGACTGGCCTCCTTGCCTGTGCTTTCCTGCTACGCCTGAGCTTGTCTCTCTGAGCACCTCGATTCGGTTTCCGTGCAAAAGCCCCCACCCAGCATCTTTGGTATCGATTGCCAAAAACCCAATAAGGTTATCGTCTTTTAACATATCTTTTAGAATGTCTACATGAAAGTGATCGTCGCATCTGTACAGAAATGTGGAGAGGTCTTTTGGCGGCTCTATTTCCCAAACCTTGATGACTTCGCTCCCAATTGGTCCGCCTCCCTCCGGTGGCAACGCGCCACAAAAGATCACTAAACCATGTTCCGGGGTGTTTTTGTATAACTTGAGTCGTTGTTGCACTCTTGAGAGTGCGTCGACCACATGGGTTCGTGTAAGATCAGATTTTATGTTGTCTGCAGTTCCCTGTTCTTCCCTTAGGTTGTTGATTACCATGTGGAGCTGTTTTCCCTTTGGTATGTATACCGATATGAGCTCAGTCCCCCTACCAGAAACCCGAGATAGTTCATCAAGCGTCTTTTTTATTTTATAGATTTTGACCGAATCTTGTTTGTCTATGTTAATTTTTACCATTATCTGAATCCACTATGGGCTCAATATTAAGAAGTTTGTATGTGTTCTCAACTGATCACGTTCCTCTAAAAACACAAAACGAGGATGCGTTGATTTGCATTCATGTCTAGACGGAATCGAGAGTTTTTCTAAAAATGTCGATTGGTTGATTACCTGTGATTTTGATTATTTTCTCACCAGAGACGATGAGGAATGACGGGGTTGCGTTTATTCCGATCTTTTGCCCAAAGTCATACGTGTCCAGTATCTGTTGCCTGTATTTTGTAGAGTCAAGACAGACATTAAACTGTTCAGAGTCAAGGCCTACAGTATTTGCAAATCTGGCAAGTGACTCCCTTGTGACCCAGCCTGTTCTCTCCCCATTCCAATTTTTATAGATCTCATCGTGATATTCCCAGAACTTGCCTTGATCTTTTGCGCAGTGGGACGCTTCTGCCGCCAGCACCGAATCTGGACCATTTAATGGAAAGTCGACAAAAACTAGGTTTGCTTTCCCCGTATTGAGATATTCTTGCTTTATAATATCTAGGCTCGAGGCATGGAATTTGTAGCAAAATGTGCATTGATAATCACCAAACTCTATTATCGTTATTTGAGCAGATGGGTTTCCGTCATATGGTGAACTGACCTCGAGTATTTGGCTCATTGTAAAATCGCCTTGTTTGTCTTGGGGATTTGAGAAAAACACCACCACAAATATTCCTGCCGCCATCCCAATTATGATTGGAATCGCAAGATGATATTTTGCCATGAATTAGCAGCAACTAGAACTCTTCAAATAGTTTGCTACTTGCTGTGCGTTGCCAGTGTCCAAAGCGCGGAATTTTTTGCTGCGATTTCAGCTACAAACGGTTCTGTTGCAGACGCAATTATTACTAGATCTCCATTTTCTGGCCGGAGTGCAGTCAAAAGTCTTCTCTTTGTCGTTTCGTCGTTTGCGAGACAGTCGATATTTTCATTTGGGAACACAAATCGCCCTTCCCTATAAACAAGCGTTGTGGCACCTGTCGCACCATACAAAATTGCATAGTCTCTTTGCTCCATTCCTGACTTTGTTGCGGTGGCATATTTTTTTAAAATCACAGCGTAATTGAATTTGCCTTGCGCAATTTGGCATTTTTTAATCTCAGATTCTGCAGCCATGATGGCGGTGAGATTTTTTACAAAATTATTGCCTTTACTTGTAAGAAAAGTTCCAGATTTTGTCGAATCTACCATTGATTCGTCTTTTAGATGTCTAATCATAGTCTTGACAGCACCCTCACCCATGTACAGGTTCTTGCAAAAGCTGGCACGGCTCACAAAATGATCTTTTTGTAATAACTGCAATGCCTTAAAGACATGCGGCACTGAAAACGTTAGAATTTTTGAAGACCCTTTTCTTGACACGATGTTTTGTAGGATTTGGATCTGCTTTCTCATGCTCATGGTGTTATATATTGGATAAATTGTCCAAGAACTTAAATACATTGAGAAAAACACGACACCATGACTCATACAAATGAGATCGTTATTTCAAAATCCACGGTTCCAAAGTTCGCAATAATTGCGCTTGCCGCAATTTTTGCATTCGGGATGTTTGTTGTTGGATACGATCAGGGCCAGTTGTTAAGCATTGTTTTTGGTGAGCAAGCATATGTGGACATGTACATACACGAGCTAACTCACGACATGAGACACGCTGCAGGCTTTCCTTGTCACTAGGTAGTGTATCATGAAGACACTTCTTTTCATTGGAATTGTTTTGTTATCTGGATTCCTTGCAGGAATAGTCTACGGTTTGGTAAATTTGGCGATTGTAGAACCATACCTAGATACTGCTATAGGAATTGAAAACCAAAACATGTTTTCTTCTGGTGAGGCGCATGACACACCAGAGTTTTGGGCCGAATACTATTCTTATAGGTCGTGGCAAAAAAGTGGCCAAGTGCTTGCTGGAGCAATACTCGGTACATCAATGGGTGCGCTTTTTGGGATTGTATTTGGATTTTCAAAAAATGTTCTCCCTGGAAGCAATTCTGTCAAAAAGGCCTTAATTCTATCGGTGACGATGTGGGCAGTTATTTACATAATCCCATTTGCAAAATACCCGGCAAATCCGCCAACAGTTGGTGACCCTGAAACGATCATCCTGAGACAGACACTTTATTTGGCATTTATTGCAATTTCCGGCCTTGGTGCATTGGGGTTTTATCATATTTACAAAAGAACAAACAAAAAAATCCTAGCGTTTGTCGGTTATGCTGTATTTATCTCGGTGGCATTTGTCGCAATGCCATCAAATCCCGATCCCGTGACTGCGCCGGAAGAGCTTGTCAATGGGTTTAGGGCGGCCTCACTCGTCGGCGCATCTGCGTTTTGGCTCGTATTGGCTTTAATTCTGGGCACATTGTGGCAAAAACTCCAGCCAGACAAAATTCAACAACCAATCCATTGATTTTTTGATTGTTGTCAGTCATGCCATTATACATTCTCATTCTATAAAACTAGAACGATAACATTTTATTTAAATGACAAAGAAGAGCAAACAACTAATTGAGCCGCAAGTTCACCCTACCACAATTAAAAAAATATGACGTCACTCAAAAGGTCATAGAGGCTCTAGCAGATGCGGAATCACGGACGATCCTGTTTTCTCTCATAAAACAGGGTCGCACCGCAGCTGAATTAGCAGATAAATATAAAATTCCACTAAGCTCTGTTTACAAAAAACTATCAGACCTTGAAAACTTGACACTAGTTCACGTAGAAAGATGGATGATTTCTGACAAGGGACGCAAGTTCAAGGTATACCGTAGCAGGATAAGTAAGGCGGACATCTCCATCAAAAAACCAGAGCCGGTTCTGATTCTGGCACCAAACTAGGGTGGCAAACCAATGGCAAAAAACTCAATATTTCAGCTCAGCCATTATGACGTGACGCAGCAGATCATAGAGACACTTGCGAATGTCTATTCTAGAGCAGTACTGTTCTCAGTAGCATCAAAAGCAAAAGATGCACAGGCAATAGCAGACGAGCTAAAAATGTCAATATCGACGGTTTACAAAATTCTTTCAAATCTTGAGGAACTTACGCTTGTATATGTCGACAAATTTGTAATCTCAAGCGCAGGAAAAAAAATCAAGTTTTACAAAAGCAGGATAAAAAAGGCCGAGATAATTGTTGGCGGAATAACGCCGACTCTAAACCTACAGTCAAGCTGACTCATTCTATGTTTTTAGAACATATCCCTGCTTTAAATACAGTTAGCTCTTCCTAATCAAATATTGAACATCTGGCAAGTATTGATTTTACTGGCCACCGTGACTCTCCTGCAGCAATTTGCGTATGCAGACCCGACTTTGGTATCCACGATTAGCATGGTGGTTGATACTGGAAACAGCCTGACAAAATCCAGCATAGAGGGAGGAGATTTTGATGGCGCAAAAAAATATTCAAAGTTTACGGTTGATTACTATAGTCAGCATCTTAATGCGTTACGTGAGTCACAATTTGAGCCGGCTGATGACTTGCACCTTTTGTTAATTGATATCTACTCTAAGATCCAAAGCGGGGGTGATCAGTCGACAATACTTGCAGACATTGATTTTGCAAGACAATACTTGCAGCTTAGCGTAGACTCGGCCCAAAAGCCGCTGATAGTTTCCAATTTGTTAGCCGTGGCAGATGAGAGGTATCAGACCGCAATTTCAGAAAATGATCACGAAGACTATGTAATCACATCGTCTCTCGTTGACTTGGCTTTTGAGATTTTTAGTAGTGATGTTTCTATGTTTGATGACAGACAGGCAGGGGAGCTGAAATCATTTTTTTCTGAGCTGAAGGCAAAAATCTCGGACAAAAAGGACTTTGTCTCCGTCGGTAAGCTAATAACTACAATTCAACGCGATCTGACCGGCACGGATACCATAACGACTGATCATGGAAACTTGTATGATGTGATTCGGCAGCTATACCGCGAGACAACAACCAAGCTAAAAGAAGGAGATTATTCCAAGGCAGAAGAGCTCGTGATTGCTGCATATCTTGACAATTTTGAGTACCTTGAAGCAGAGATCGACATAGTCGATGCAGAATTGCTGCATAAAATGGAAATTAACATGAGAGAAGAACTGCGTACAATGGTAAAGGAACAAAGATCACCTGAAGAAATAGAGGCGTTCATCGCAGACCCAATTCTAAAGGACTTGGATGTAGCAGAAAAGATGGTTTCCAACCTCAAACATACACCAAATGTAGTGGAAGCAAGCCCGGCAAGCAAGGAGCTAAAGCCAATTGGCTCTGCA